>JABFRW010000157.1 GCA_013140805.1 Candidatus Eisenbacteria bacterium | reverse complement strand
AGGTGCGCGACGCGATCGAGCGGTTGCTGCGTCGCGTGCGCCACCCGATCGAGTCGCGCACCTGGGTGCCGGACGAGATCGCCGCGATTCGTCGTGCGCTGCGCGCCGCGGTGACGAAGCCGCGCGTCGATGCGGTGATCCTGACCGGCGGTACCGGAATCGCGCCACGCGACCGCACCCCCGAGGCACTCGCTCCATTGTTCGAACGCGAGCTGCCGGGTTTCGGCGAAGCATTCCGGAGCCTGTCGTTCGCTCAGGTCGGCAGTGCCGCGTGGTTGTCGCGAGCACTCGCCGGAGTGGTGCGCGGACGACTGGTCGTGGCCTTGCCGGGCTCGCCCAAAGCGGTCACATTGGCTCTGACTCGACTCTTGATTCCGGAGCTCGGACACGTGGTCCGGCTCCTCGACCGACGTCGCGAGGGAGCGTAAGCATGTCCATCAAGCCCGACCACTGGATCCGCCGCATGTGCGTCGAACACCAGATGATCGAGCCGTTCGAGGAGAAGCAGGTGCGCGCCGGAGTGATTTCGTACGGCGTTTCGTCCTACGGCTACGACATCCGGGTCGCCGACGAGTTCAAGATCTTCACCAACGTGAACTCCACCGTGGTCGACCCCAAGCACGTCGATCCGCGCAGCATGGTTGACGTGAACGGCGAAGTCTGCATCGTGCCGCCGAATTCATTCGCGCTCGCGCGCTCGGTCGAATACTTCCGTATCCCGCGCAACGTCATGACGATCACGGTCGGCAAATCGACGTACGCACGGTGCGGCATCATCACGAACGTCACACCGTTCGAGCCCGAGTGGGAGGGCTTCGTGACGCTCGAGATCAGCAACACCACGCCGCTGCCGGCGAAGATCTACGCCAACGAGGGCATCGCACAGGTGTTGTTCTTCGAGAGCGACTCGCCGTGCGAGGTCTCGTACAAGGACAAGAACGGCAAGTACCAGAAGCAGGTCGGCATCACGCTGCCGAGGCTGTGATCGGGCGCCTCCGGTTGCTTCGCGCCGCGGCCCCCCGTATCTTTTCGCCGCGCACGTTCCGTCCGTCCGCTGCGGCCGAGGGGAGTGACCGATGATCAAGGAGCTGGCCACGGGGCTCGGCATCACGCTCGAGAACCTGTTCAAGAAGCCCTTCACAGTCCAGTACCCCGACGAGAAGCTCACGATGTTCCCGCGCTTCCGCGGGCTGCACATCCTGACCCGTCACGAGGACGGACTCGAGCGCTGCGTGGGCTGCGAACTGTGCGCGGTCGCCTGTCCGGCGGATGCGATCTTCGTCAAGGCGGCCGAGAACGATCCGGCGCGGCCGAGTTCGCACGGTGAACGCTACGCGGAGCGCTACGAGATCAACATGCTGAGGTGCATCTTCTGCGGCATGTGCGAGGAGGCGTGTCCCGAGGACGCGATCTACCTCGAGAAGAAGTACGAGCTGGCGGACTACGACCGCGACGCTTTCATCTACACCAAGGACGAAATGATGGTCCCGATGGAGAAGTCGGGGTATCTGCCGGAGCGATGAGTGGTTCAGGGGACGCGGTGGCGCGGTTCGATCACGTCTCGCGAATCCGTTCCAGGGCGGAACGTCCGCGTCCCGGATCGAAACGCCGAAGCGAATCGAAACACCGCGCGTGCATCTCGTGCGGAGCCCGCACGGTGCGATGGCGCAACGGGATGCGCGTACCGGGCGCGCTGGCACGAGGACTGCGTTGGGAGCATGCGAACTCGACGAGGTCGGAACTCGATCGAGCCACGTGTTCGAAGTGCATTCATCCCAACGAGGAGAACGACCATGACGCTGATTCGCTGGCATCGTCCTTCGCTCGCCGTTTCGCACGCCCCGTCGCTCGCGCATGACGGTGTGGAGCGGCTGTTCGATCGCCTGTTCGAGCCGTCCCGCTTCGCCGCCGACACCGCGGCCGTGTTCCACCCGGCGGTCGACATCGAAGAGACGCCGGACGCCTACGTGATTCACGCCGACCTGCCGGGCCTCACCGAGAAGGACGTGAAGGTCGGCCTGGTCGGTGATCTGCTGACGCTGCGCGGGGAGCGCAAGAGCCAGCGCGAAGTGAAAGAAGGGTCCTGGCATCACGACGAGCGGGTCCACGGCGCATTCGAGCGCGCATTCCGGCTGCCGAAGCCGGTGCAGTCCGATCGAGTCACCGCCAGCACCCGTCACGGAGTGCTCGAGATTCGCGTCCCGAAGGCCGAGCAGGCGCGGGCGCGCGAGATCGAGGTCCAGGCGGGCTAAGCATCGCGCGCGGCCGAGCCGCGCGCGCTCATGAATCTCGCGAGCGGCGTCGGGCCCGGACCCACCGGCCCGGCGCCCGCGCGCCATCGAAAAGGGAAGGCGACTCCATTATGGGCAAGGTGATCGGCATCGATCTTGGCACCACGAATTCGTGCGTCGCGATTCTGGAGGGCGGGGAGCCCAAGGTCATCCCGAACGCCGAGGGCTTTCGAACCACGCCTTCCGTCGTCGGGTTCTCAAAGACCGGCGAGCGGTTGGTGGGACAGATCGCGCGTCGCCAGGCGGTGACGAATCCCAAGCAGACGGTCTACTCGATCAAGCGCTTCATGGGTCGCCGCGCCGACGAGGTGTCGAGCGAGATTCAGCTGGTGCCCTACCAGATCGAGAAGGGCCCCGACGGGGCCGCCATGGTGCGTGTGGGCGACAAGGTGTACTCGCCGCCTGAGATCTCGGCGATGGTGCTGCAGAAGATGCGGCAGACCGCCGAGGAGTATCTCGGCGAGAAGGTCACCGAAGCGGTCGTGACCGTGCCCGCGTACTTCAACGACAGCCAGCGCCAGGCGACCAAGGATGCCGGGCGCATCGCGGGTCTCGACGTCAAGCGCATCATCAACGAGCCGACTGCGGCGGCGCTGGCGTACGGGCTCGACAAGAAGAAGGACGAGAAGATCGCGGTGTTCGACCTCGGGGGCGGCACCTTCGACATCTCGATCCTCGAGATCGGCGACGGCGTGTTCGAAGTGCGCTCGACCAACGGCGACACCCATCTGGGTGGCGACGACTTCGACCAGCGAGTGATCGACTGGCTCGCCGAGGAGTTCAAGAAGCAGGAAGGCATCGACCTGCGTAAGGATGCGATGGCGCTGCAGCGGCTCAAGGAAGCGGCCGAGAAGGCGAAGTGCGAGCTGTCGGGCACGCTCACGACCGAGGTGAACCTGCCGTTCATCACCGCGGACCAGAACGGTCCCAAGCATCTGGCGCTGCAGCTCAGCCGCGCGAAGCTCGAGCAGCTGACCGAGGAACTGGTCGAACGCTGTCGCGGCCCGGTCGTGCAGGCGCTCAAGGACGCCGGACTCAGCGCGGAGCAGATCGACGAAGTGGTGCTGGTCGGCGGCTCGACGCGCATGCCAAAGGTGCAGGAACTGGTCAAGCAGATCTTCGGCAAGGAGCCGCACAAGGGCGTGAACCCGGACGAAGTCGTGGCCATCGGCGCCGCGATTCAGGGCGCGGTGCTGGCGGGCGACGTGCGCGACGTGGTGCTGCTCGACGTCACGCCGCTGTCGCTCGGCATCGAAACGCTCGGCGGCGTCATGACGCCGCTCATCCCGCGCAACACCACGATCCCGACCAAGAAGAGCGAAGTGTTCTCGACCGCGTCCGACAGTCAACCGTCGGTCGAGGTCCACGTGCTGCAGGGCGAGCGACCGATCGCTTCGGGCAACAAGACGATCGGACGCTTCCATCTCGACGGAATTCCCTCGGCGCCGCGCGGCATTCCGCAGATCGAGGTCACGTTCGACATCGACGCGAACAGCATCCTGCACGTTTCGGCCAAGGACCGCGCGACCGGCAAGGAACAGAGCATTCGGATCGAGTCGAAGAGCGGGCTGTCGGAGAGCGAAATCCAGGGCATGGTGCGCGACGCCGAGTCGCACGCGAACGAGGACAAGAAGCGTAAGGAAGAGGCCGAGGTGCGAAATCGCGGCGACCATCTGGCCTACGAAGTCGAGAAGCAGCTCAAGGAGAATGGCGACAAGCTCGAGGCCACGCTCAAGTCGACGATCGACTCCGAGCTGAGCCAGTTGCGCGACGCTCTGAAGGGCGAGGACAGCGCGCGGATCGGCACCGCGACTGAGACGCTCGAAAAGTCATGGCATCAGGCGACCGCCGCGCTCTATCAGGCGGCACAGGCCGCGGGAACTCCGCCGGGAGCCGGCGGGGCCGGAGCTAGCGCTGCGGGTCCCGATGCGCCGCCCGACCCGGGCAAGAAGGAACGCGGCGACGGCGCGGTCGATGCGGACTTCGAAGTCGTGAAGTAGGGGCCACCCGGAGCTTTACGCGTGTCAGCCCATCTCCCGCTCGATCCGACGGCGTGGCTCGGCGCAGCGCGGCCGCTCTTCGAGAGCGCCGCGCTGCTCGCGTATGGCCTGTGCCAGCTCGGCCTCGCGCTCTACTCGTCGCACCGCTACGCGCTGTTGAGCTTTCGCGAGCGGGGGCGCTCGAACGGTCCGTCGGGTGGTGCCATGGGCACCTGGCCCGGCACCTCGACGCTCGAACTCCCCGAATCGGAGTGGCCGTTCGTCACCCTTCAGTTCCCGGTCTACAACGAACCGCGTGTGATTCGTCGGCTGCTCGAGGCCGCGGCCCGAACCGACTATCCGCGCGACCGCTTCGAGATCCAGGTACTCGACGATTCTGATGACGCGACCGTCAGCCTCGCAGCGGCCGCGATCGCCGAGATTCGCGCCTCGGGAGTTTCGATCGAGCACCTGCGACGTGCGACGCGTGCGGGATTCAAGGCGGGAGCGCTCGCTCAGGGCCTGTCGGTCGCGCGCGGCGAACTGGTGGCGATCTTCGATGCGGACTTCGTTCCGCCGCCCGAATTCCTGCGCCGCATGGTGCCGCACCTTCGCGACCCGCGGGTCGGCATGGTTCAGGCGCGCTGGGGACACCTCAACCGCGACGAGAACGCGCTGACCATCGCGCAGGCGGTGATGCTGGACGCGCATTTTCGGATCGAACACACCGCGCGGATGGGTCGCGGACTGTTCTTCAATTTCAACGGCACCGGCGGAGTGTGGCGCCGCCGGTGCATCGAGGACTCGGGCGGCTGGTCCCACGCGACGCTCACCGAGGATCTGGACCTCAGCTACCGTGCGCAGCTGCGCGGCTGGCGGTTCGTGTTCGCAAGCGACGTGGTCGTGCCGGCCGAGTTACCGGCCGACATGCAGGCATTCAAGTCCCAGCAACGCCGCTGGACGCGCGGCGGCATCCAGACCGCGCGTCTCGTGCTGCCGGCCGTGCTGCGAGCGAAGCTGCCGTTGGCGGTCAAGCTGGAGGCCTTCTTCCACCTCACCTCGAACGTCGCCTACCCGTTGCTTCTGAGCATCGGAGTCCTGCTGCTTCCGCTGCTGCTGGGCCGCAGCACGATTCCGCAGTCGCTGGTGTGGGCTCTGCAGCTCGGCGTGCTGGCGTTCGGCACCGTACCGGTCGCGTGGTTCCTGGCGCGCGGTCAGCGCGGGTCGGGTCGAAGCAGTATTGAAGTCGCTCGCGAAGTCGGCTGCGCGCTGCTGCTCGGCGCCGGGATCGCACTCAACAATGCCGTCGCCGTCGTCGCGGGTAGCGGTGGGAAGGTCGGGACGTTCGTGCGCACGCCCAAGCAGGGCGATCTCGGCTCGCCGCGCGTTCGCGGAGACGGCGATCCACGCGGTGGTTCCGGCGAAGCCCTGCTGGCGCTCTACTTCGCGGCGGTGCTGGCGTGGTGCTCGGTGAACGGGCAACCTCAGGCATTGCCGTTCCTCGGGTTCCTGACGCTGGGCTGTGCGTGGGTCGCGATGGCGTCGGCACGTCCCGCCGAGCTCGCGGTCGGGCGCATGCGCGACACGGAACCCGTCGGCGCTACAGCCGCACGATCTTCGGCGAGCGCTTGCCCTTGAATGCGTTGCGCGTGTCGACCAGGCCCTTCGCGTGGCGCAGGATCGACGCGTAGGGGAACTCGCGATGCGCGGTCGCCACCACGATGCAGTCGTACTGCCCCAGGCGCTTCGGCGTCAGGGCGACGCTGCGCAGCGTGCGTCCCGCGAACTCGAAGGTCGGGACGTGCGGATCGCTGTACTCGATACGCGCACCGCGCAGTCGCAGCGTCTCCATGATGTCGTGGGACGGACTCTCACGCGTATCGTCGATGCCCGCCTTGTAGGCGACGCCCAGCACCAGCACGCGCGAGCCTCGCACGGCGAGGCCG
The DNA here is from genome assembly GCA_013140805.1 of Candidatus Eisenbacteria bacterium. Lineage (NCBI taxonomy): Bacteria > Candidatus Eiseniibacteriota > Candidatus Eiseniibacteriota bacterium. The sequence continues at coordinate 7,169 of JABFRW010000157.1, read as the reverse complement.
TGCTGGTTGAGGCTGTGCGCGACCAGGTCCACGACGTGCTCGGGCATGTGCGCGTTCACGTGACCGGCCAGTTCGATGAACCGCGCCTCGAAGCCCGATGCACGCGCCTTCCACGATAGGTAGAACGGATCGATCGGAATGCAGTGGCCGCCGAGTCCCGGACCGGGGTAGAAGGGCATGAAACCGAACGGCTTGGTGCCGGCCGCCTCGATGACCTCCCACACGTCGATCTTCATGCGCGCGCACATCAGGGCCAGTTCGTTCACGAGCCCGATGTTGACGCTTCGGAACGTGTTCTCGAGCAGCTTGACCATTTCGGCGACTTGAGGCGACGACACCGGCACCACGGTCTCGAGCCGCTGCTGGTAGAGCGCGACCGCCACTTCGGTGCAGGCCGGAGTCATGCCGCCGACGACCTTCGGAATGTTGCGGGTGTTGAAGCGCGGATTGCCCGGGTCGACGCGTTCCGGCGAGAAGGCGAGGAAGAAGTCGCACCCGACCTTCATGCCGGTCGCTTCGAGCATCGGCAGGATCAGCTCCTCGGTGGTCCCCGGATACGTGGTGCTCTCGAGGATCACGAGCGTTCCGGGATGCAGGTAGCGTGCAACTTCGCGCGCAGCCGAGACGATGTAGGAGACATCGGGGTCGCGCTGTTTGGAGAGCGGCGTCGGGACGCACACATTCACCGCATCCACGCGCCGCAACACACTGAAGTCGGTGGTCGCATCGAAGCGACCCAGTTTCACGAGCTCACGGACGTCGGCGCTCGGAACGTCCTGAACGTGCGAGTGGCCGCGCGCCAGGTCCCGAACCCGGCGGGCATCGATGTCGATTCCGGTGACGTGGTAGCCGGCCTTGCCGAACTCGACCGCGAGCGGCAATCCGACGTATCCGAGTCCGATGACGGCGAGATGTGCCCGACGCTTCTGAATGCGATCACGCAGGCGCTGCGCCGAATCGCTGGTTCGTGCGCGCGGCTTTCGGGTGGGTTTGGACATGGACGCGCGACGGTATCAGAGCCTCACGGAGACGACCAAACCCGAGGCCGATGACCGAGTGCAGCGGAGCGTGCGAGAAACGCGTCTTGACCGCGGTCGTCCGGCTGCGGAGACTGACGCCTCATGCTCCGCTCCTCCGTACGACGCATCGGCCGCTACCGGTTGAACGGTGCCGTGTATTTCGGACAACTCGCGGACGACGGCTATCAGCGTCTCACCGCCGCACCATGGGAGGGCGGTGCGCTCGCCCGCGAGTTCGACCGGTTTGCCGACGTCGAGCCTCTGGCGCCAGTCGCGCCCGGCAAGATCGTGTGCGTCGGCCTCAATTACCGCGCGCACATTGCGGAGAGCGCCAGCGTGCTGCCGGGCGCCGTGCCAGCTCTGGAGCCCCTGCTGTTTCTCAAGCCGCCGAGTGCCGTGATCGGCCACGGGGGCGTGATCCGCTATCCGGTCGGGGTCACGCGCCTCGATCCCGAGGCGGAAATGGCGGTCGTGATCGGTCGGGTCGCGAGCCGGGTGCCGGTGGCCCTGGCGCTCGACCACGTGGCCGGGATCACCGCGTTCAACGACGTCAGCGCGCGGAACTATCAGAAGCTCGACGGCCAATGGACACGCGCGAAGGGCTTCGATACGTTTGCGCCGCTTGGTCCGTGGGTGGCGCTCGGGTGCGACCCTTCCGACCAGGCGGTCAAGTGCCGCGTCAACGGTGTCGAGCGCCAGCACGGTCACACGCGCGATCTGCTGTTTCCAGTTCCCGAACTGGTGAGCTTCATTTCCGGGATCATGACGCTGCAGCCCGGCGACGTGATCGCGACCGGGACGCCGGCCGGAATCGGTCCGGTCGAGATCGGAGATCACATCGAGATCGAAGTCGATGACGTGGGCGTCCTGAGCAACCGCGTGGAGGCGGCGCGATCGTGAATACGGCGGATCTGATCGTCGAGAACGCCCGGCTCTGGGGCGTGCCGACCGCGGACGGACCGCGACCGGACTCGATCGCATTGCGGGCGGGCCGGATCGTGGCGATCGGCACTCGCGCGGAACTCGCGCCATGGCGCGGAGCCGCAACCCGACAGATCGATGCGCGAAGCGCAAGCGTGACGCCGGGGCTGACCGACGCACATCTGCACCTGGTGGCGTGGGCGCGGAGTGCAGGCGAGCTGACGATCGACCCCGCCGCGACGCTCGCCGAGGTGGTGGAGCGGCTGCGCGCGTTCGCAGCCACCCGAGACGACGCGGTTCTGATCGGGCGCGGCTGGGTCGCGGAACACTGGAGCGACGGGCCCGACTGGGAGTCGCTCGAAGCCGCGGCTGCGGGGCGCGCGGTGGTGCTTCACAGCAAGGACTTCCACGCCGTGTGGGCGAGTCGCCGCGCGTTCGAACTCGCCGGGCTCGACGAGCGCGTTTCGGATCCCGCGGGTGGACGCTTCGACCGCGACCGACACGGACGCCTGACGGGAGTGGCGCGGGAACACGCCGTGCGCCCCCTCGTGGCGCTGGCCGCGCCGGAGCGCGATCGGGATCTCGCACGCGTCCGTGACGCGGTGGCGCGATTGCACGCCGAGGGCATCACCTCGGTTCACGTCTTCGAAGGCCCCGAGGAGTCGCGCGTGCTGCGCCGCGCCCTGGCCGGTGCGCCGGGCGGCGGCGTGCGGGTGCTCGCGCACGTTCCCCATGCACAGCTCGATGCGCTGTTGTCGGTCGGAATCGAGAGCGGCACCGGCGACGATCGATTCCGAATCGGCGGGGTGAAGTTGTTCGCCGATGGCACACTCGGCTCGCGCACCGCCGCGATGCTGGAGCCGTATGACGACGGCGGCGGGATCGGCATGGAGTTGATGAGCGCTCGGGAATTGCGCGAGACGATCGCCCGCGCGTTTGCGGGCGGGGTGAGCTGCGCCGTGCATGCGATCGGGGATCGTGCGGTGCGCTCGACGCTCGATGCCGTCGAAGCGGCAGGCGAGCCGGCGCGTGTCCGACTTCGAGTGCCGCCGCGCATCGAGCACGCGCAGCTGGTTCACGCGCTCGATGTTCCGCGCTTCGCTCGGCTCGGCGTCGCCGCCAGCATGCAGCCGTCGCATGCCGTCACCGACACGCCGACTGCGCGCACCGCGTGGGCCAGCCGACTCGATACGGCCTACCCGTGGCGAACCCTCGAGACCGCGGGCGCCCGGCTGGCGTTCGGATCCGACGCTCCGGTCGAGCCGCCGTCCGGCGCCGGCGGACTGTTCGCATGCGTCGCGCGTCGCGCTCCCGGCACTTCCGACGAGTCGGTGATGTCGCCCGCGCAGCGACTCGACCTCGAGCGCGCACTGGTCGGATTCACACGCGGCCCGGCAGCGCTCGACGGCCGCGGCCGCCAGGGCGGTCGGCTGGAGCCCGGTGCTCATGGCGATCTGGTGGTGTGGGATCGCGATCTGTTCGCGGCCGCGGGCGACTCGCTGGCGGCCGCACGGCCGCTCGCCACGTTGCTCGCCGGTGAATTGGTGCACCGCGATGCGTCGGTCGCGGCCGAGGTCGGGGAGGTTTCAACGTGTCGGAGCTGAAACCGCCGAGCGCGGCCGAGCTGCAGGCGCTGCCCGACAGCGAACTGGTGCAACACGCGCAGCAGGGCGAAACGCGCGCGTTCGACGAGCTGGTGCGACGCTACCAGGATCGCGTCTACCGGCTCACCGCGAAGATCCTGCGCAATGACGAGGATGCGGCCGAAGCGCTTCAGGATGCGTTTCTCTCCGCATTCAAGGGGCTCAAGAACTTCAAGGCCGAGTCGACCTTCTCGACCTGGCTCTACCGCATCGCGACCAACGCCGCACTGATGAAAATCCGACGCCGGCGCGAGGGACACGTCTCGTACGAGCAGTCGCAGAGTCGTGAGGAGGGCGCGGAGCCGCTCGCCATCGCGGACTGGTCCGCGCAGCCGCTCGAGGAACTGCTCGACTCCGAGACGCGCGCCGTCATGCAGGAGGGTGTGGATCAGCTGTCGCCCGAATTGCGAACGGTCTTCGTGATGCGGGACGTCGAGGGACTGTCGAACACCGAGGTCGCAGAGGCGCTCGAGCTGACGGTGCCGGCGGTCAAGTCGCGGTTGCACCGTGCACGGATCCATTTGCGGGACCGACTTCATCGCTACTTTGCGGACAAGCTGCACCGGCGCGCGCCGCGACCGTCGTGACGGAGCGCCGAGCGGATCAGCGACCGCGGAGAGCGAAGACGATCAGCAGCACCGCGAACGCGACGCGGTAGGCGAAGAACGCGAACAGTCCGGCGCGAGACAGCCAGGCGAGGAGGCCACGGATGGCAAGGAAGCCGGTGAGCGCAGCCGCGCCGACTCCGATTCCCAGCGTGCCGAGCGGGATCGAATGGTCGAGGTGCCGCAGCTCGAGTACTCCGGCGCCGAACGTGATCGGGGTCGCGAGCAGGAACGAGAACCGTGCCGCCGAGAGGCGCGACAGACCGAGCGCGCGGCCCGCGGTGAGCGTGACCCCGCTGCGCGAAACGCCGGGCACCAGCGCGAGTGACTGGGCGAGTCCGATCAGAAACGACTGTGCCCAGCCGGGCGCGGTCGGGCGTCCGGGTCCGGCGACGCGATCCACCCACCACAGCAGAAATCCGAACACGACCAGCATCACCGCCTGGACCGGGAGCGCCCGCAGATGCGTGGTGGCGAGATCTTCGAGCAGCAGGCCCGCGATCGCAGCGGGAACGCATCCGAGCGCCAGCTGCGCCAGCGTCGTCCATGCCGCGCCGCGTTCGTCCGGTTGCTTCGAGAACGCGCCGGCGAAGAGCCGTCGCCACTCGTCCCGGAATGCCACCAGCAGCGCCAGCAGCGTGCCCCAGTGGAGCGCCACGTCGAACGCGAGGCCGGCGTACGGCCAGCCGAACAGCGCGGGGACCGCGAAAAGGTGTGCGCTGCTGGAGACCGGCAGAAACTCGGTGAGTCCCTGCACGATGCCCAGAATCGCCGCCTGGACGGGCGTGATCGAGGCCGCAGAGACGCTGGACGTGACGGTCGCGAGCATGGCGACGCACGCTATCAGGAAGGCATCGGAGCGGCAACGCAAGTGCGCGTCGTGCACGTGCGGGAAGGCCGCGGCGTGAAGCCGAACGACCACGCACCCGCCGGCGGCCGCGCCGCCGACGGCGAGACGCACGCCATCGCACGCGACGCGGGCATCGTCGGCGGCGCGACCCTGCTGTCGCGCGTGCTCGGACTGGTGCGCGAACAGGTGATGGCGTCGTGGTTCGGCGCGGGACTCGCAAGCGACGCCTTCAACGTGGCGTTTCGCATTCCGAATCTGCTGCGCGATCTGTTCGCCGAGGGCGCGATGTCGGCTGCGTTCGTGCCGACCTTCACCGCGACGTTGCAGCGCGAGGGCCGTGCCGCGGCGTGGGCGCTCGGCCGCCAATTGCTGGTGACGCTCGGACTGGTGCTGGCGATCGTGTGCGTGGCGGGCGGCCTGTTCGCGCCGTGGCTCGTGAAGGTGTTCGCGCCGGGGTTCGGTGCGATCGATGGCAAGCTCGAGCTGACCGTGCTGCTGACGCGCGTCATGCTGCCGTTCCTTCCGCTGGTCGCGCTCGCCGCGGTCGCGATGGGGATGCTGAACGCGCTGGGGCGCTTCGCCGTGCCGGCGCTCGCACCCGCGTTGCTGAATCTCGGCATGATTCTCGGCGGGCTCGCACTCATGCCGGTGTGCGGCGCGGTCGGACAGCCCGCGATCCTCGCGATGGCGGCCGGAGTGGTGATCGGAGGACTCGGACAGTTCCTCGTCCAGCTGCCGTCGCTGCGCGCCGAGGGATTCGAGTTCCGACTCGAGTGGCCGCGCGCGCATCCGGGGGTGCAGCGGGTCGCGCGGCTGATGGCTCCCGCCACGATCGGGCTCGCCGCGACGCAGTTCAATCTGTTCGTCAGCACGCTGATCGCGAGTCTGCTTCCTCAGGGCAGCGTGTCGTGGCTGTGGTACGCGTTTCGACTCATGCAGCTCCCGATCGGAGTGTTCGGCGTGGCGCTCGCGACCGTGAGTCTGCCGGCGTTCTCCCGCGCGGCCGCCGCCGGCGACCACCGGTCGATGGCGCGCACGCTGTCCTCGACGGTTCGCCTGCTGATGGTGCTCACGGTGCCGGCGGCGGTGTGGCTCGCCGCGATGTCGCGACCCGTCATCGCGCTGCTCTACGAACACGGGCGGTTCGGCGGCGCGGACACCACCGCGACTTCGGGGGCGCTCGTCCTGTACTGCATCGGACTGCCGGCGTTCGCGGCGGTCGGAGTCTTCACCCGCGCGTTCTACGCGCTCGGCGAGACCGCGGCGCCGGTGCGGGCGAGCTTCATCGCGGTGGCGCTCAACCTGGCGCTCAACCTTGCGTTCATCGGGCCGCTTCGACGCCTCGGGCTCGACCACATGGGGCTGGCGCTCGCGGCCTCGCTGACCTCGATCCTCAACCTGGCGCAGCTCGCGTTCCTGTTGCGCCGCCGCCTCGGACCCATCGAAGGGGGTCGACTCGTGCTGACGCTGCTCAAGGTGCTGGCCGCCTCGCTGCTCGCCGGCGCGTTCCTCGTGTGGGCCCTGTGGGCGCTGGCCGATCGTGCCTACGGACACTGGACCACCGAACTCGGCGTGGTCGCGGGAGGGCTGGTGATCGGCGGCGCGATCGTGTGGGGCGCGCTGCGGGCATTGCGCGTCGAGGAGCTGGGTTCGCTGACCGGGATGGTGGTGCCATTCGCGCGCCGCTTCCTGCGCTGATGAGTTCGGGACTCGTCGCCGAACTCTGTCGCTTCGCAATCGCCGCCAGCGCCGGTGACGCCGCGGCGATCCGCCGCGTGCTGGCGCGCGTGCGTCGAGCGAGGCGTCCACGTGCGGCATTCGAAGAGGTGGCGCTGATGCTGACGCTCTACGCGTCCTACCCGGCGGCGATCGAATCGCTCCGGTTGCTCGGCCTCGAATGGCCGCAGGCGACGAAAGCCGGCGAGGTGCCGGTCGCCACGCGGCGACGGCGCGGGCTCGCGACACTCGCCGCCGTCTACGGCGGGGTGGCGGACTCGGTGCGCGCGGCGTTGCGATCGCACCATCCCGCGCTCGAAGCGTGGGTAATCGAACACGCCTATGGCCGGGTGCTCTCGCGTGGCGCGCTCGAAATGAAGGAGCGTGAACTCGTCACGCTCGCATTGCTGGTGCA
>JABFRW010000156.1 GCA_013140805.1 Candidatus Eisenbacteria bacterium | reverse complement strand
CCTCGCGCCACTGCGGCCTGAGTCCGCGCGCCACGGCCGCGTGCGCCGTCACGGAGGCGGCGACGCGAAACGGGCGCCCGGCCGCAGCCGAACGCCCGTCGTCGATGCCCGTGTGGAGCGGAACTACTTGGTCGCCGACCACTCCGCGATCAGTTTCTCAGTCGGGGCGACGTCGGCCGGCGGCTTGGCGGCCTTGCCGAGTTCGACCGCCTTCTTCGCGGTGGCGATGGCATCCTTGGTGTTGCCGTCCTTGGCCAGCCACCGCGCGTGCAGTGCCAGATTCGCGTGGGTCGCCTGAATCGCGACCGACTTGTCGAGCCACTGCTTGCCTTCGACGAGCGCGAGGTTGTTGTCGAAGCTGTATCGCGCAGCGACGAACGGCGTGCGCCAGTCATCCGTCTTGGCGGCCGCGATCTCGGTGCGCGCCAGCGACAGGAAGCGCTCATTGACCTCGACCGTGATCGGCAGCGCGAGCGACAGCGTCTCCCATCGCAGCACCAAGTCGCACGAAGTCGGCGTCAGGTTGTCGAAGCCGAGCCACATCCACTCCTGATTCGGCTGACCCGTGACGGGCTTGGCGGTGACGCGCAGCTGATCCTGCTTGTCGTCGTACTCGTAAGCACCCCACAGTTCCTTCTGCTTGCTGAAGATCACCGTCCACGAGTCCTTGCTCGGAATCGTGAAGAAGCTGTAGGTGCCGGCCGGCAACGTCTTGCCCGCGACCTGGATGTCGGTCGAGGTCGTGAACGTCGTCGCTTCGTTCGCGCCGGTGCGCCACGGCTTGTCCATCGGAACCAGCTCGCCCCAGATCTTGCGGGCCTTGACGCCCGGTCGGCTGTAGGTCATCGAGAGATTCGTGAGTCCGACGCCCTGAGTGACGGAAGCGTTCGGGCTCGGGCGCGGCGGCGTGAGCTCGGCATGGGCGAACGGCGCGAGCAGCGCCACCGCGAGCGCGAGCGTGGCGACGCCGGGGATCCTGCGTCCAACGTTGATCATGAGTTCTCCTGGAAGTGGTGAGTCGAAGTCGCCGGGGGCCGACGCGCGTGGGTTCGACGCGTCGCCGCGGCGCAGGCTAGCAGAAGCAAACCGTTGCCGGGTCAGGTTCAGGTCAGGTAGTCTCGTGCGACTTGTTTCGTCCCCAACGACCCCGGAGAACACGCCCCATGGCGGCCACTCGCGCCCAGACGGCTTCGGCCGCTCGATATCACGGGCTCACCCGCGACGAACTCGTCGGCATGTACCGCAACATGCTGACCTCGCGCCGGATCGACGACGAGGAGATCCGCCTCAAGAAGCTCAATCTGGTGTTCTTCCAGATCTCCGGCGCCGGTCACGAGGCGGTACTCACGGCGGCCGGCAAGCTGCTGAAGCCGGGTCACGACTGGTTCTATCCCTACTACCGTGACCGCGCGTTGTGCCTGCAGCTCGGCATGACGCCGCGCGAGATGTTCCTGTCGTCGGTGGGCTCGATGGAAGACCCCAACTCGGGCGGCCGGCAGATGCCGAGCCACTGGGGTCATCAGAAGCTCAACATCGTTTCGCAATCGAGCCCGACCGGGACCCAGTTCCTCCAGGCGGTGGGAGCCGCCGAGGCGCTCGTCAAGTACAAGGACCTGGAGCCCGAATACCCCGAGCTCAAGGGCCGAGCCAAGGGCGACGAGGTGGTGCTCGTCACCACCGGTGACGGCGCGACCAGCGAGGGCGAGTTCTGGGAAGCGCTGAGTTCCGCCTGCACGCTGCGGCTGCCGGTGCTGTTTCTGGTCGAAGACAACGGCTATGCGATCTCGGTGCCGGTCGACGTGCAGACGCCGGGTGGCAACGTGGCGCAGCTGGTCAAGAACTTCCCGAATCTTCACTGGGTCGGCGAAGTCGACGGCAGCGATCCGGTTGAATCCTACGGCGTGCTTCAGGAAGCGATCGCCTACTGTCGCGAACGCAAGGGGCCGGCGCTGGTGCGCGCGCTGGTGACGCGTCCGTATTCGCATTCGATGTCGGACGACGAATCCAAGTACAAGACCAAGGCGGTGCGCGACGAAGAGGCGAAGCTCGACTGCATTCCCAACTTCGGCCGCTTTCTGGTCGAAGAGGGACTGATCGACGAGGCCGGACTCGAGCGCGTCGCGACCGAAGTGCAGACCCACGTGCGCGCGGAATCGGAATCGGCGCTCAAGAGCCAGCAGCCGCCTCCACATGCGGTGACGATGTTCGTGTACTCGCCGAACGTCGACCCGACCTCGGATCGCTTCGCGGTCGAACCGCAGATCGATCCGGCGAGCCAGCCCGAGACCCTTCTGCAGCTGGTGAACTACTGCCTGCGGGACGAGATGAAGCGCGACTCGCGCATCATCATGTTCGGTGAGGACATCGCCGACGCTTCGAACGAGGAATTCCTCGAGGAAGTGAAGGGCAAGGGTGGCGTGTTCGGCGTGACCTGGGGATTGCAGAAAGCGTTCGGCGGCAAGCGCGTCTACAACTCACCGCTGGCCGAAGCGAACATCGTGGGGCGTGCGATCGGACTCGCGACGCTCGGATTCCGCCCGGTGGTCGAGATCCAGTTCTTCGACTACATCTGGCCCGCGATGATGCAGATCCGCAACGAGCTCTCGAACCTGCGGTGGCGCTCGAACAACGCGTTCGCGGCGCCCGTGATCATCCGCTCGGCGTATGGCGGCTACCTGCAGGGTGGAGCGCCCTACCACAGCCAGTGCGGCGAGAGCATCTTCGCGCACTGCCCGGGACTGCGGGTCGTGATTCCGAGCACCGCGATGGACGCGAACGGCCTGCTGCGAACGGCACTGCGCAGTGAGGATCCGGTGTTGTTCCTCGAGCACAAGCACCTCTACCGCCAGCCCTACGCCAAGTCACCGTACCCGGGCCCCGAGTACACGGTGCCGTTCGGCCGCGCGCGGGTGGTGAGAGAGGGCAGCGACGTGACGGTCGTGACGTACGGTGCACTGGTGCAGCGAAGCTACCTGGCCGCGCAGGAGCTCGCAGAGGAAGGGATCGAAGTCGAGATTCTCGACCTTCGAACCGTGATGCCGTTCGACATGGAAGCGATCGCGCGCTCGGTGCGAAAGACCGGTCGCGTGATCGTGGCCCACGAGGACACGCTCACCTGTGGCTTCGGTGCCGAGATCGCCGCACGCGTTTCAGACGATCTGTTCTGGGACCTCGATGCGCCGGTCAAGCGAGTCGCCGCGATGGACGTGTTCTGCGCGTACGCGCCGACCAGCGAAGAGCTGATCCTGCCGCAGAAAGACGACATGCTGCGTGCGATGCGGGATCTGGCGCGGGTCTAGCGCCGTCCCCTCGGTTCGAGTCGCCACTCGCTTTCTTTCAACTCATCGATCCGCGACCAGTCGAGATGGAGCGGGATGTATTCGCGGTTCGACCACGCATCGAGCAGGTCGCGCGCGTGGGGGCCGCGCCCCGAGTTGCCGGGCGGCAGCACCGCCCACGAAACGCCCGGCACGGCGAGATCGACGAGGTGACGCCACATCGGACCGTGCACGACGGTGGTCGACCAGGGCAGTCGCGAGGCTCCCACCGAGGGCGTCGAGTTGTCGCCGTCCATGACCTGAGAAGGCGGCGCGAACGCCGAGTCGCGCCACGCCAGCTCGTGCTTGAAGCGCGCGCGGTGTGCGCGCTCCCAGGTCCAGGTGGAAAGCGTTTCGCCGAGGTGAGCGGTGAGTCGAGCGAGTGCCGTGTCGAGTGCCGCGACCGCCGCAACCGCTGCGCGCTCGAGCGAGTCGGTACCCGGCCGGCGCAGCGCCTCGGGTGCTCGACCGTCGAGTGCTGCGAGCGCGAGGCCCGGTACCGCCTCGAAGCCCGAGCGCCGCAGAAACGCCCCGTACCACGCGCGGTAGAGCGTCGGGCCGACGCGGTCACGCTGCGCGAGCCCGTCCCAGCGACGCAGCGAGTCCACCGCTTCACGCTCGCGCGCCCCGAGCGAGTTCCAGATCGAATCCGCGCACGCCACCAGTCGAGGCCTGACGCGCTGCGAGGGCCGCGAGAACCGATCGCCCTGCACGCGCTCGAGGTCGTCGAGGCTCACGGTCTCGAGTGCCGAGAGGCGCTCGGCGATCCGCAGCGCTCGATCCTGCAGCCAGTCGTAGCGCGGAAGTCGTTCGGGGTAGGCCGCCCCGATCGGCAGGTTGTTGCCGTTCGCGACGAAGCCATGAGACGGGACTTCCCAGTGCGGCAGATGATCGCCGATCCGCTCGCCGCTCCACTCGTGACGCCCGTCTGACGGCAGCGGTCCCGGGCCGGGGCGGAAGTTACGTCGAGGCAGCGCTCCGGCGACCTGGTACTCGACATGCCCCTGGCTGTCGGCGACCACCCAGTTGAAGGCCGGGCGCACCAGGGTGCCGAAGCGTCGGGCGCCGCGCCGCGCGTCGGTCTCACGCTCGATGCCGACCAGCTCGCGCAGCGTGAACGAGGAATCGGAACCCGCCCACTTCACGCTGAGTGCGAGCCTCGACTTTCGATCCCAGGCCACCACCGGACCGTGCGGCGTGTAGCGCCGCTTCTGGCCGAACGTCGGGAGATCGAATACGCCGAGTGCGCGGAAGCGCATGCGGTAGTCGCCTTCGCGAACCGGTACCCAGCCGTCTCCGAATCGGACTCTCGAGCCGTCGCTCGAAATCGTGTCGGCGTAGACGTCGACCAGGTCGGCGGACAACGTGGTGAGTCCCCACGCCATGGCGCGATTGCGGCCGCTCACCAGGACCGGCACACCCGGGGCTCCCGCGCCGATTGCGTCGAGGCCGGCTGCGGTGCAATGGAGATGCACCGCGTAGAGCGTGCCCGGGGCGCCGAGCGGAAGATGCGGATCGTTTGCGAGCAGCGGGCGGCCGCTCGCGCTGCGGTTGGCGCCGACCGCGAACACGTTGCTCGCGCGCTGCTCGGGATCGCGGAGTGGGGCGACCCATGGCGCCAGGTCGGCGCGTGCGCGGGCGACGAGCATCGCCAGTGCCGGCGCGATCGGACGCGGTGCCGCGGACCAGACCGCGACGTGCTGCGAGTCGGGTGCACCGTAGAGGCGGCGCGCGGCGGAGTCCGGGATCGTGGTGTAGACCTGCTCGCCTTCGAAGCGCCGCCGCGCTTCGAAGCGCTCAAGACCGCCGGTTTTCAGTTCGTCCGCCTCATCGAACTCGTCGGCATCGAAGTCCAGCACGAACGCCTGCGCCAGGATGTCGATGTAGACATCTTCGGGCACCCAGTCGGTCGGGTAGCGCCGCAGGGTCGTGAACTCGGGGGCCCACGGAATCGCACCCGCGCGGTTGAGCGCGAAGCAGGCGTTGATGCCGGCCACGTAAGACTCGAGCGCGCTCCGCACGTTCGAGTCGGCGCGATCCCGTGCCCACAGAGTGGATGCGCGCTCCGGCAACTCGAACAACTGCGCGCCGCCGTCGGCGCGCAGCGAACGATTGCCGAACCACTCCCACATCGTGCCATGGGCGGAGCGTCGCAGGTGCTCGAGCTGCCACGCGCGATCGCGAGCGGTCACGAAGCCCCAACCGAAGTAGAGGTCCGCGAGCGACTGAGCGCTCACGTGCGGCACGCCGTTGCGATCGGTGACGATTCGAACCGTCGCGCCGACACCTTCGATCGGCAGAAGTGTATCGCGCTGCGCAGCCCACGAAGCGAGCAGCGCACGTTCGAGCATCGCTGTGCGCGGGGTGGGCGGGGCGCCGCAGGACCCGAGCACCAGCAGGCCCAGAGCGCCTGCAATCACGATTGATGGAACACCGGGGCGTCGTGACCTCGGAGCGGAGAGCATGCGCGGCACTCTAGCGCCGTCGATCACGGTCGCCAAAGTTGCCTGTGCTAGCCTGCGCGCCGCGGGTCTGCTGGCGATCACGACCACGCCGATTCCACGGTCGATCGCCATGGCGCCGGTCGGTTCGCGGCGACTCGAGAGGGCGTTCCGATGTCGATCGGACTGGATCTCGGCGGCACCGATCTCAAGGCGGTCCGGCTTGCGGACTCGGGAGAGGTCCTCGCGTTCGCGCGGGTGCCCTCGCGGGCGCTCGAGTCGCACTCGGGTCCCTACGAGGCTGCGATCGCGGTGCTCGAAGCACTGGGATCCGGCGACGCGGGCGAGGCGCGAGCGACGATCGGATTCGGTTGCCCGGGCGTGATCGATCCATCGACCGGTGTGCTGCGCGGCGCGACCGCCCACCTGCCGCACTGGCACGACGAGCCGGTGCGTGACGAGCTCGAGCGCCGCCTGGGGCGCCGGGTGGTGGTGGACAACGACGCCAATCTCGCCGCGCTGGCCGAGCATCGGCTGGGCGCCGGGAGAGACGCACACACGCTGGTGCTGGTCACACTCGGCACCGGCATCGGGTGCGGGATGGTGATCGACGGGCGTGTCCATCGTGGTGCGTGGGGCGGAGCCGGAGAACTCGGGCACATCCCGCTCGGGGACGGCGCGCTGGAGTGCGCGTGCGGCGTGCCGGGCTGCGTCGAGCCCGAGGCCTCGGCAAGCGGACTGGTG
>JABFRW010000155.1 GCA_013140805.1 Candidatus Eisenbacteria bacterium | reverse complement strand
GCGCATGATGATGTTCGGCGGCGGTGGCGGCGGCCCGCGCGGGCCCGGCGGTGGCGGCGGCATGTTCCGCATGGGCGGTGGCGGTAGCGGCGTCGATCCGAGCAGCTTCTTCGTGAATCAGCAGGGTGGCCTGAGCACCACGCATTCGGGCGGCACCAACTACGCGGGCCAATGGGGCAAGAAGCTCTCGGTCACGAGCAGCGTGTTCGTGAACGACACCGACAACGACAATACGCAGTCGCTGTCGCGCCAGTTCCTGCCGCCGCAGGATTCGACTGCGTTCTACGACCAGGCCACCACCAGCGACAGTCGCAATGGCAATCAGCGCTTCGACGGGCGCTTCGAGTGGACGCTCGATTCGCTCAACTCGGTGATCATGCAGCCGCGGCTCTACTTCCAGAACAACCGCACCAACAGCTTCGCGGTGGGCGGCAACACTTCGACGCTCGGCGAGGTGCTGAATGCGGCGAGCAATGACAACCAGAGCGACACGCGCGGCAACAACCTGTCGAATCGCCTCACGTTGCGGCACAAGTTCGCACGGCGCGGGCGCAACATCTCGGCCGACATCAACATGGGGCACAACGAGCGCGACGGCGACGGCGCCCAGTACTCACTGACCGACTACTTCCAGGGCGACTCGACCGTCAGCGACACGCTCAACCAGCGTTCGAATTCGCTCACCACCACGAACACGCTCTCGACCCGCATCGCGTACACCGAGCCTCTGCACCCGCGCCTTCAGATGCAGCTCACCTACAGCCCGGCGCTCACGCGCAGCGAGTCCGATGCGCGGGCGCTGCGGTTCGACCCGTTCAGCGGCACCTACAGCGTGCCGGACAGTGCGCTGTCGAACTCGTACGAGAGCCGCAATCTGGTTCAGAACGGCGGGGCCTCGTTGTTGTTCACGACCGGGCCATGGAAGCTGCTCACCACCGGCGCCTATCAGCGCACGCAGCTCCGCTCGGAACAGACGTTTCCCGACAGCCGCCGGATCGAGCAGACGTTCGAGGATGTGCTGCCGTCGGTGATCCTGACCGCGAGCCTGCAGAATCGACGCAACGTCCGGCTCGCCTACAACACCTCGACCACCGCGCCGACGATCAATCAGCTTCAGAACGTGCTCGACAACTCGAATCCGCTCTCGCTCTCGAGCGGCAATCCGAACCTGCGCCAGACCTACAATCACTCCTTGCAGCTGCGCATCTCGGAAGCCGACCCGGCGAAATCCAAGAGCCGGTTCGTGTTCGGGAACCTGACACGCACCTCGCACCCGATCGCGAACTCCACGTTCATCGCACCGAACGACACCACCATCCGGGGCATCTTCCTGGCGCGCGGCACGCAGCTCACCACACCCGAGAACCTCGATCACTCCTGGAACGCGTTCCTGTTCGGCGTGCACAGCCGGCCGACCAAGGTGCTCAAGAGCATTCTGAGTCTGAACGGCGGTGGCAGCTTCACCCGCACTCCGACTCGCATCACCGCAGGCGTCAACGAGGCGAGCACCTACGGCATCCGCTCGGGCGCGACGCTGTCGAGCAACATCAGCCAGAATCTCGATTTCTCGGTGTCCTACCAGGGCACCTACAACATCACCCGCAATACGCTGAGCGAGAGCAATCGCGGCGACTACTACACGCATACGCTCGGCTTCCGCTTCAACGCAATCGCTCCGCACGGAATCGTGGTGCGGCAGGAGCTGAATCACAACCTGCAGAGCGGCGTGCCGAATCAGTTCGGCCAGGACGTCGTGCTGTGGAACACGACACTCGGCAAGAAGCTGCTCAAGGGCGACCGCGGCGAGATCCGGGTGACCGCGACCGACGTGCTCGCGCAGGAACGCAGCGTCAATCGCAGCGTCACAGAGACCTACGTTCAGGACTCGCGCGATCGCACGCTCGGGCGTTACGTGCAGGCGGTGTTCACCTACACCTGGCGGTAGCCGGCCCGGCGAACGACTCTCGAATGCCCGAGTGGAATTACGGAACGAGCCCGGCGGTCAGCGACCGCCGAAGAGCTTGCCGAGCCCGCCGACGATTTCGTCGAGCCCTGAGCCGTCGCCGTTCTTGTCGAGCATTCGATTCGCGAATCCCATCAGGTCGGGCTGAGCCTGAGCGTGCGACTCGCTGGCGCCCTGAAGCGAACGGGTGAGCCCCGAGGAGTCCAGACCCTGCTGACGCTGGGCGCGGCCGAGTGCTCCCATCACGATCGGGGCGAGGATCGCCATCAGCTGCGCTGCCTGTGCCGCGTCGATGCCGCCGGCCTTCGCGACTGCTTGATTGGCGACCTCGCGACGTCCACCCAGCACGTGACCGAGAATTCCGCCGCCGTCGGTGGCCTTGCCGCCCGTTGCACCGCCGAACAGACCGCCGAGATTGTCGAGCAGGCCGCCGTCGTGGTCGCGCGCGAGCGCCTGATGCAACGCGTCGGCGCCGCCCGGCTCCTGCGCGTTGCGCGTGAGTCCGGCCAGAATCATGGGCAGTGCGGCTGCGATCGCGCCTTGCGTGGCCTGTGGATTCGCACCGATGCGTTCACCGATCGCCCGCGAGTTGTCGCCGCCGAGTGCATCGTTTACGAGATCGAGAATGCCGGACATGGTGCCTCCGCCTGAAGGTGGGTGGGAAAGCGTCGAACTCCCGGCGAGGCTAGCATCCGGCCCGGCTATCGCCTATCGCACGGCCCGCGGCCTCACAGGAGCGCATCGCGATAGCGGCGGCTCATGCGCAGCATGGTGCCGTCGCGAAGCACGATCTCGCCGTCGCCGTGCGGCGAGCGCCGGATCTCGGCGACCTCGGCCACATTCACGATCGCGCCGCGATGAATGCGAGCGAACTCGCGCGCCGGCAGCTGCTCCTCGAGCTGACTCAGGGTGATGCGGTGCAGCAGCTCGCGACCACCGGTGTGAATCGTGACGTAGTTGCCGCACGACTCGAGCCACTGGATCGCGCCGACCGGCACGATCCGGAATCGCGGACCATCCCGCACCATGAGGCGATCGAGCGCCGCTGCTCGCCGCGATTCCGCCGGCGCATCGCGGGTAGCGCTCGGGCCATCGGCGCCACCGCGCAACGCGACAGCGAGTTCCTCGAGCGTGCGCGAAGCGAGCCGCTGCGCATGCGCTGACCGTGCGTGTTCGAGCGCCGCTTCGAAGCGCTGCGGCACGATCGGCTTGAGCAGATAGTCGAGCGCGTGCACTTCGAAGGCGCGCAGGGCGTGGCGATCGAAGGCGGTCACGAAGATCACCCGCGGCCGGCGCGCGGCCGGAATCCCCTTCAACACCTCGAACCCATTCAGGTCCGGCATGCGGATGTCGAGGAACATGAGGTCGGGCTCGAACTCGAGCACCGCGGCGATCGCGGCACGACCACTCGAAGCCTCGGCGACCACTTCGAAGCCTTCCACACGCTCGAGTCGCAAGCGCAGCCCCTCACGCGACGGCCGCTCGTCGTCAACGATCAACACTCGGATCATGCGCCACCCGCCGTCGCGGCACGCCGAGCGGGAATGCGGATCGTGGTCACGTACTCGTGTCCCGGTGCGGCCTCGCTACGAAACGCATGCTCGCCCGGATACAACTGCTCGAGGCGCTCGCGGGTGTTTCGAAGCCCCACGCCCAGGCGCGGGCGTTCGGGTCTGGCCGGTGCGAGGTCCGCGAGCGGATTCGTGATTTCGATGAGGAGCGCCTCGCCTTCCAGCCCGACTCGCAGTCGCACGTGATTCAATCCGTCGGGCGATTGTCCGCCGTGCTCGATCGCATTCTCGATCAGCGGCTGCAACACCAGACTCGGAACCAGCATTTCGACCGCCCGTGGCTCGATATCGAGCTCGACCCGCAACCAGTCCGCGAAACGAACGCGCTGAATGTCGAGATACAGATCGAGCAGCTCCAGCTCGCGCTTGAGCGGCACCTGGTGCGGCAGCTGGTCGTCGAGACTCGCACGCACCAGATCACCGAGCGCTCCGACCATTTCGGTGACCTGCCCGGGGCGGCCCTGAAGCGAAAACGTCGAGATCGCGTTCAGGGTGTTGAAGAAGAAGTGGGGACTCAGCTGAGACCGCAGGGCATTGAGGCGCGCCTCGGTGAGGCTCGCGGCCAGCCGCGCACGCTCCCGTTCGCGCTGCTCGGATTCCTGCAGGTAGTCGAGCGCGTGAAACATGCCTACCATCGCCCCATACATCGCGACCTGATTGGCGAGGAACGCGAAGAACGAGCGCTGCACAGTTACGAGCATCGGCTGCTGCCCGAGCTGACCGGTCCACTTGAAGATCAGAACCGTCCCGATCACCGTGATCGCGGAGAACAGAAACGCGCCGAGCAGGTGAAGCGGCAGGCGACGCAGCCAGGTGTCGGGCCCGAGCCGCGCGTGTCGTGACAGCCAGCCCACCGGCCACGCGATCGACAGCTGCACGATCCACGACGGCAGGGTGCCCTTGAGCATCGACCCGAGCGTCACGGTGCGACCCACGCGCGCGTCCGCCACGTAGAGGCTCAGCGCCTCGAGACTGCCGATCACGAAGAAGAAAGCCAGCACCGCCGCCACCGGCGTCCATTTGGAATCGAGGCGTCTCACATGCCGATCTCCATGGCGACGATTATGGCTCACGCGCGGTCATGATTCTCACCCGCATGTCACTCCCAGCTCCCGCTCGTCACGGTTCGATTGAGCGGGCTCGGTCCCAAATCGAAGCTCCTCTGCGTGAAGCCCGGCAGTGGCCGGGTCCGAACCAACCGACCGGTCGTGAGACGACGGGTCCACGCGGAGACTTCGATGAACGCTTCTTACCACCGGTACCCGCTCCTCGCACTCCTCGTTGCTGCCTTCGTGGCGTGCCCCGCAACCCTTCTCGCGGCACCGATCGCCGGTCCTGAAGACGAGATCGCAATCGAGGCCGACGACGCGCCGGTCGTCAACGCGACCTGCACGCTCACGCCCGGACCGGTCAACAACTTCTCGTTTATCTGGACGCCGCCCGAGGAGCTGAAGACCGTGGCGTGGAAGGTCCCGACCGCGAACTGCGCAGCGTGCGCCGCCACCGGTGCCGTGACGCCCACCAGCCTGCGATTCCGCATGCGGTGGCTCGGAGCCTGCTCCGCGCAGGTTCAGTTCTCGATCGTGGGAGCGGTTCAGGGCGCGACGTGCCTCGAGCCCGATCCGACTCGAGTGCTGTGCTCGCCGAGCAACTTCACGATCACCGGCACCGGTAGCACCAACGTGATCCACACGCTGCCGATTCCGGCCGGATGCTGCATCACGGGCAACGCCTTCGTGCTGCTCCGATTCACCGGACTCGGCGCCTGCGCGAGCGCCACCACCGGGCCAGGGCTCGCCGCGTCGACGGCGGCCTGCGTCGCCTGCACGCAGTTCGTGACCGCGCTCAACATCTTCACCACCACGACAGAATGGTGCTCGGTCGGCGCGGCTAATCCGATGTGGCTGTCGCTCGAAACCGATTGCTGCGGCGCCACGCCGAGCCTCGGCCACTCGTGGGGCACGCTGAAGACGCTCTATCGGTAGTCCTGCGGACGCAGACGAGCCGAGCTCGACTCCCACACGCATTCGTCGCTCGCGTTCCATCCCCCGATCGGCGGGCCCGGTGGCAACTCGGGTGCACCGCCGGGTGCCGCCGAAGGCGCGGGCGACGATGCTGCAGGGCGCGCCATGTAGCGCGCGATGTCACCGGCCAGAGCGTCGCGCAGCGCCCGGTCGGCCGGCTCGCCGGAACGCGCGCCGCGTTTGAGGTCGGCTGCCAGTCGCGTCAGGCATGCCTCGAGTGCGGCGCGCACCGCGGTGGTCTGCGTCGGCGCGGCGGCCGACTCGATGAGCCCACGAGCCACGACCCCCTGCTGGGTCCGACGGATCTCACGCAGCCGCGGCGTCGCCGGCGCGGGGTCGCCGAAGACTCGATGCGTGATTGCATCGAGCAGCTCCTCGACGCCCGGCTGCGACGGATCGCGGCGATGGAAGTCGACCAGGCGCGCCAGGCGCGCGGGCGGCAGCAGCACGCCGAGCGTCAGTTCGGTCGCGGTCCCGGCCGCTCCGAGCGCATCGAACATCGGGCTGGTGTGCGACCCGAAGAACTCGCGGTGCGGTGGATACGCGACCGACGGTGGAGCCAACTTGCCGAGCAGCGACTCGGGCAGGTCGAGCTGCGCGGGATCAAGGGTGGTCAGTACCGCGGCGAGCGCGGCGCGCTGTCGATCCGCGGGCACCGGTCGAGCGGGCGCCGAGCCGTCACCGCGCACGGAGTACGAGTAGTCGAGCCCGCCGATCGACTTGGCCGCCGCCTCCATCTGGTAGCGATGGTGGTAGTAGAGCGGCACCAGTACGGCGTTGAGACTGCCAAGTGGCGCGCCGGGGAAGATGTTGCGCTCACCGAAGCGCCGCAGCGCGAGCCGCCGTACCTGGAGTTCGTGCGTCAGCGTTGCGATCGGGTCCGCGCCGTTGTCCCACATCGCCGCGAGCGGGTGCGCTGCGCCCGCGGGGCGCGTGTCTTCGTCCGACAAGTAGAGGAGACGCTTCGATTGGTTGTCGCGCAGGATCGCCTCGAGGCCCGCGCCCTCGGCCGCTGGCGAGCTGAACTCCGAATAGGCGTAACGAACCGTTTGCACATCCCACTCACCCACTCCGACGCCATAGGCACTCGAGAAGTCGAGCGAGCTGTCGGGTCGGATGCCGACCTGCGGCGCCGGGTAGTCCATGACCGAGGCGCGATCGCCGTAAGTGCTGGCGGCAAAGTTGTGATTGAAGCCGAGCGTGTGACCCACCTCGTGGGCTGAGAGCTGCCGAATGCGCGCGAGACTCACCTCGACCGGATCGTCAGCGAGCCCACTCCCCGACTTCTCGATGCCCGCGAGGCCTTCGATGATCATGCGATCCTGGCGGATGCGCAGCGAGCCGAGCCACACATGCCCCTTGATCATCTCGCCGGTCCGCGGGTCGATGATGCCTCCGCCATAAGACCAGCCACGCGACGCGCGATGCACCCACTGGATCACGTTGTAGCGCACGTCGAGCGGGTCCGCGTCGGGCGGCAGCAGCTTGACCTGAAACGCGTCGATGAATCCCGCGGCCTCGAATGCGCGCGCCCACCACGAGGCGCCTTCGACGAGCGCGGAGCGAATCGGCTCCGGCGCACCCGAATCGACGTAGTAGACCAGCGGCCACTTCACTCGTGAGCGAGCCGCCGAAGGATCGAGCTTCTCGAGCCGATGCCGCACCAGCCAGCGCACGTCCAGATCGGCAGCGATCGGTTGCGCGTAGTCGGCGAACAGCACCTCGAACGACCCGCAGCGCGGGTCCCAGACGCGCGGCTTGAAGCCGTCATCGGGCAGTCGCACGAGCGAGTGGTGCTGCGTCAGTGTGATCGCCTGCGGCGTGGGTGCGGTGGCGCGCACTTCGGGGCCGGGTTCGTCGCTCGCAAAGGTCAGCACCGCCTCGAACTCGAGATTGTCGGGGAAACTCTTGCACTGCCCGGGTTCGAGGGCGCTGCGATCCTTGTCGAGGCTATAGGCCCCCTGATTGGCCTCCTTGAGCGCCGCGGTCATTCGATGCGCGTCGCGAACGACGAACGAGGTGAGATCGATCAGAAGGCGACCATCGGAAGCCGTGGCCACCACCTCTCCGGCCCACAGAATCGACACCGCGAACGACTCGCGCACCGCGCGCACCTCGTTGCTGTCCGCGGACTGCGCGCGGTAGCGCAGGTTCGGCTGCTCGAGCATCACCCGATTGCCGACGCGGCGAAACGTCACCACCCGAGCATCGCCGCTCTGCCCACGATCGAGCCCGACCGGATTGGAGCCGAGCCCGGTTCGGATGCCCTCGAGGTAGAGAAACGACCCGCACTCGTTCCGCTCGCCGACCGGCTTCGGCAGCTCGAGCAGCAGCTTGCCGGCGGAGCGATCGAGGTAGGTCGTGAGCAATCCCGTTCGGCGGAGTGCGGATTTGGCGTGCGCGGCGAATGGATCCGTGGCGGCCGCAGCCCCAGAGGCGTTGCAGATCGCAGCGGCGACGACGACGATTGCGATCGAGTGCTTGAGAATTGCCGTGGCCATGACCCTCGCCTGGGTTCGGGATTTGCGCCCTGGATCCGATGAGCGCGGGACAATAGAGGGGCTCCTCGGCTCGGGTCCAGATCGCGGGAGTCCGGCCGCGACTCAACCACCCCGCAACTCGTGCGACGGATTCGGCCGACTCGTGCTAACGTAGTCGAGCTTTTGAGTCGCCTTTCCGCCCATTGAGGGCAATCCGGCGACACCCCCAGCGCACATGCGCGGATGCGTCCCTCGAGTCACCCTCCTGGGCCGCAGCGGAGCCATCCAGGTGACCAGTGTTTTGATCGCAGTTCTCGTCGGCATCGTCACCGGCCTCCTGCAGGCAACGTTCTTCGAGTGGATCTACCATCGCAACTGGTTGCATCGCCCGTGGCTGCCGCCACAGATGTTCACGGCGCACACCCTGGTGCACCACCAGCTCTGCAAGCACGAGGACACCTTCCATGTTCACGAAGAGGAACAGGAAGAGGCGCTGAGCTTTCAGTGGTGGGGCGGTTTCGCGCTGGTGGGCCTCAACATGGTGCCGTGGGTCGGGCTCGGGCTGGGCCTGACGGCGCTGGGTGTGAACCTGCCGTGGGTGGCGTTCGCGATCGCGGTCGCATCGACGATCTTCGTGTACTACCTCGCCTACGAGGGCTTCCACTACCTGATGCACAAGCCGTCGATCCCGTGGATCGAGAGCAGAGGCTTCTTCAAGTTCATCACCCAGCATCACAAGCTGCACCACATTCACATGGGCAAGAACTTCAACGTCGTGCTGCCGCTCGCGGATGTGCTGCTGGGCACGCTGATCCTCACCGACCCGCTGCCGCCCCAGAAGACGAGCCCCGAGGCGAAGCGCATTGCGCGCCGCCACAGCCGCCACAACCGGAATCGCACGAGCGCGGCCCCGGAGACCGGGACCGAGATCGAGCTTCCGGCGCCGAAGCCCTCGCACACCGAGGCGAGTTAGCGAAGCGGTTGCAAAGCCGGCCGCGACTACTTTCTCCGCTCGAGTTTTCGGTCTTCGAAGTGAACGGTCTGGATCCGCCGCACTTCGAGCGCCAGCCAGCGAATGAATTCTTGACGGAAGAAGCCGCTGTGGCCGTCGATCACCCGCTTGTCGGCGAGCATCACCTTCGATGGCATTCCCGGACGTGCGGCGGCGCGCGGAATCGCTACGACGAGTTCCCTGCCCTGACTTCGCGGCTTGAGATCCAGACTCGGCAGCATGATCTGTTGCTGGATGCTCGCGATCGTCGAGTCACTCGATCCGGCCGGGAGCTTGCCGTGGTACTCGAACCGCTTCTGATTCGCGATCTCTCGGCCTACCTCCTCGCGCTGTTGCCGCTCCTCACGCACGGAATTGGCAGGTGGTAACGGCGCCTTGCGCGGAAGTTCGACGATGGAGCGGCGGGCCGTTTCGACCGAGTCCGGCGTACTGTCGCGCAGCCCGAGGTCGTGAGTGATCTGAGCCTCGTAGCTGCCCAGCGCCTCACGCATCAGATCCTTCTGAGTGCTGTGCTTTTGGGTCTTCGAACCGAACTTCGACAGGAATCGTCCGATCGGAAAGAAGACCAGACGCGCCTTGTCGTTCTCGGCGGACACCGTGAGCATGACGGGCTGCTGGCGTGGCGAGTACTTCAAGCGGCGCGTCAGGCAGTCGATCCGGTGGTAGCGCTCCGCCTCGATCGCAGGATTGATGAGCACCACGAGATCGCCGAAACCGCGCACGATGCTGTCGATCGGGTGCTGCGCCGCGGTGACGGAGTCCGGATAGAACCAATCGCCGGCATGCACGCCCTGATCGGGCATGCTCTTGGAGATGGCGGTCGAGAAGTTCGCTTCGATGCGCTCACGAGTCGCGTCGAAGACGGCCTGACCTCCGAAGCTGTGCCCGACCACCACCATCGACATCAGCCGGTCGGAACGCCGATTCGCGCGGTGGTACAGGGCATCCAGAGCGCCCAGAAATTCCCCAAGATCGCCGTGACCGATCCGTTCCGCCGCTGACTTGCGGCTCCAGAACGTGCAGTACACCGGAATGCTCGCGACCACGCCGAGACCATTCGCAATCGAGACGAATGGGTTCACCACCTTCGACCACTTTCCCCTGGCACTCGGGATCACGGGCATCTCGGGCCACATCTTGCCCCGCCACCCGACATGAATCCCCACGAGCGTCGTGTTCGAGTCCCCCGACGCTCCGAAGCGGAGTGCTTTGAAGTCCCGATCGTTGACCAGATCCCCCAGCGCAAAGGCCGTCTCTCGAAACGCCCTCACATCCGTGTCGCCCTTCGACAGGTTGTGTCGCCAGCCGTGAACGAAGACGAGCAACGCGACGTTTCCGGAGTCCGCGAGCGCGGAAACCTCGTCCAGCACCGCCCGAGGCCGCTCCTTGCCGTAGAACCAGCCCTGGTCGTCCAGTTCGAGGTAGGCGATCCGCACATCGAACGGGGCAGCGCGTAACTGCTCGATCGAGTCTCGCGACGCGTGCCTGCCGAAGTACAGCGGATTCATTCGAGACGCGACAAAGGTGAGACCCGTTACGGCAACACCGGTGCCGATCGCGGCCCCGTGCCACGAACAACCTTGTGGAAGCAACACCATGAGCATCGACGATACTAACCACGCCGAACGGCGCATGATTCCCTCCTGATGAGTGAGTCGCTGGAATCAGTTGCCGCGATTGGAACCGGAACTCGTCGTGCCGGACGATTCTGCGTTGCCGGGTTTCTTCGAGTCGGCCCCTCCCGTCACGACGACGCCCGCCTTCCAACTGGCTGCAAATCGCTCCGAGAACACACTCTCGAATACGACTCCAGCGCCGCCGGCGGCGATGGGAATGAGCATCGACCAGCGACCACTCCAGAGGTGATCGCGCTTCGAACCGAAGACTTGCTCAAACTCGTCATCGGAAAATCCGTTGTACTGGCCGGTGATCGAGTCGAGCACCGCCATTCCGAGGCTGATCCCAGCGTCGCTGGCTCTCAGTTCGTCGGCTTTGGACTGAGCGCTGTCGCTCGTCGAGTCCGCGAGGAATCCGATGATCGGCACGCTAGTCGAGAGCGTCGGACGTCTCAATGAATTACAGGCATCCACCCATCAATTCACGCCGGGCAACCTCGGGAGCCGAGTTGGCGATTCGCGGGGCAGCGCAAAGTTCCGAATTACCGGAACGTTCTTCCGCCTGCATCAGCTTGAGGCGGGCAATTGCTTCCGCGGAGCGGGGACTCGACGCGGAGAGCGCGGGGCGAGGCGGAAGTGCTACTCCATCATCCCGTAGCGCTTCATCTTCGAGAGCAACGTGGTGCGAGAGAGGCCGAGCCGACGAGCCGCTTCGCTCTTCATGCCGCCGGCCTGGCGCAGCGCTTCCTCGATGCGACGCTTCTCGACCACGATCGTCTCCTCGAGCAGGTTCGTGGGGACATCGCTGTCGTCGAGCTCGATACCGTTCGCGTCGATGACTTCGCCATCGCGCGCAAGCGCGACCACGCGTTGAATCGTGGAGCGCAATTCGCGCACGTTTCCCGGCCACGGATGGGCACCCAGTCTCGCCCACGCCGAGTCGGCGAGCTTCACCTCGCGGCCCGCTTCGCTGCACGCCTGCTCGAGGAAGTGCTCGATCAGCAGCGCGATGTCGTCGCCGCGCTGACGCAGCGGCGGCAGGGTGATCACACCGTGCGCGAGTCGATAGTAGAGGTCCGCTCGAAAGCCTTCGCCGTTCTTCAGCGCCAGGCGGTCGCGATTGGTGGCGGCCACGAGTCGCGTATCCGCGCGAGTATTGCGGGTGGCGCCGACGCGGCGGAACTCGCCGCTCTCGAGAAAGCGCAACACGCGCGCCTGCAGCTCGAGCGGCATCTCCCCGACCTCGTCCAGGAACATGCTGCCACCGTCACACGCCTCGACGATGCCGATCTTGTCGCGCAGCGCGCCGGTGAATGAACCAGCCATGTGGCCGAAGAGCTCGCTCTCGAACACCTCGGGCGGGATGGCCGCGCAATTGAGTGGAAGGAACTGTCCGCGACGGCCCGAGATCGTGTGGATCCCGGCTGCGACCAGCTCCTTGCCCGTGCCCGATTCTCCGAGCACCAGCATCGGCGAGCGGCCCTCGGCCAACTTGGCGCACTGCTCCAGGATGTCGAGCACCGAGCGATTGCGCGTAACGAGACCAAAAAGCTCGAGCGCACGTGCGGCGCGCCGTTCGGTCTCGGACGATGCACGCGGGCGACGCGGAGGTCGCGGCTTCTCGCGAACCGAGTCCGACAGCCCGCTGCCGCTGTGGGAGCGATCTCGACTCGCATCGGTCGATGAGGGCTCCGGCGAAAGCGTTGGAGCGAGCTTCTGAATCCGTGCATCGGCGGCCGCAAGCTTGCCCTCGGCGCCCATCTGCTCGAAGTGATCGCGGGCCGCACGAAATGCCTCGAGCGCCGCTCGGTGATCACTGAACTGCCCGGCGTGGTCGCCGCACAGCCAGTCGCCATAGGCGAGCCAAAGCTTGCCCCACTCGTACGGCGTTTCGATGTCCTCGTAGAATGCGAAGCCCTGGTCGAACCAGCTCTTCGCTTCTGCAAAGCGACCGACGGCCGCCGCCGAGAGCGCCAGCACACGATACGTCGCGGCTTCTTCGTAGCGGTCGCCGAGCTCCCGACAATGCTTCAGGCCTTGAAGCGATTCTTCGTAGGCGCGCTCACGCTGTCCAAGCAGTAGATAACACTCGGCACGGCGGTGCCGAAGTTCCGCGATGATGTCGCCCTTGGGCACGAGCGCCATCGCCTTGGGCCACACCTCGTCGTAGAACTTGAGCGCCTCGACCGCCTCGCCCTGCTCGAGGTGCACGTCGCCAAGATACTCTTGAGAGAGCAGCGCGAGCCGGGAAGTATCCGAAACCTCGTAGAGTTCGGAAGCCTTCACGATCTCGGCTTCTGCTTCCTTCAGCTGGCCGGCATGAAGTCGAATCAAGCCGTGCAAGAGTTGAGCAACCGCACCGCGCCGCTTCGCCCCCGCGTCGAGATGGTGCCCGATCGCTGCCGTTGCGAGTCTGGCGGCCTCTCGCAGTCGACCCGCCTTCCACTCAACAATCGCAAGCGATCGCTCTGCGTCGCCGAGGAATGCGCGGAATCCCATCTTCTCGTTGATTGCTATCGCCAGTTGCAAGGCGTCCCGAGCTTCATGCCACCGACATCGTGAACGGGCAATCTTGCTCAGGTTGTCGAGTGCACGGGACTCGACGTGTGACGTAAGCGAGCGTCTTGCCGAAACTAGCGCGTCAAGAGCCAGGCTTCTCGCTTGCGGAAGATCGCCGCTGAAGAGTGCGGCGCTCGAAGTTTCATGCGACGCAAGGGCAAGCAACTCAGTATCTGGAAATGAGAGGAGGCTGGATCGAACTGACTCCAATATCCGCCTGCCTTCGTTGGCCCGATTCATTCTCCAGAGTGCCGCTCCTTCCACGATTTGGCATAGCCAATGAAGCTCCGGGTAGGACTCCAGCAGCACCTGCTGCGCCCGCACACTTCGAGCCAAGTCCAACGATTCCTGCAATTCGCCTCTGTGACGCAGCAATGATGCTCGTTGCAGGTCTGCCCACGCGCGCATGCGGAGGTTTGACCGGTCGAGTCCCAGAGAGATCGACTCGAGTAGCTCCCCAGCGAGCTCAATTTCTCCAACTGCGATTAGGTCGGAGGTACACGACAGCGCTGAAGATTGCGCGTCGGCCCGAAGCGTGAATGGCGTTTCGGCGTTCAATAGAGTTCGAAGCGCCGCGGCACGCTCCAGCAGCGAGTTCATCGTGGACCCCACGGAAGTCGGCTGCTTGACGCAATCATCTGAAGTGCACCCAACGGCCAGAGTGGCGCGACCGCGTAGTAGGTCGGCAGCACTCGTCCGGTTCCATCGTCAGGATCCCCGAACCGAACGATCGGCACGCGGTAGATCGTCCGCTGGCCTGATGGTCCAGCGGAGAGGCGGACGCGACTTGCGTCACTTCCGCCATCGGGAACTCCACCGACCGCCGCACGTCTGCCCGCTGCGACTGCAGGCGAAACGTTCAGCGCTAGCGTGGAGGTGAGAGCGAGTGCAGCGACGATCGCTCTCAATTGTTGCGACTTCATCTTGCGTCTCCCGCGGAGATCCGACTCCGCTCTACTCGGCACACCCCCGGTCCTGGTGACGCCGTCAGGGAACAAAACGGCCCTCCAGCCTGCGCGGGGCGCAGACGAAGGGCAGCGAACGAGTACATGGGCCGAAGGGACCGATCTGGGGCGATTGCGGTCATGGCGGCAGAGTTCCCCGGTCAGCGAGTTACGCAGCGGCCCCGAGCCTAGACCCAGAGCTCGAGCGCTTCAAGAGTCGAATTCGATGGGTTCGGGGACCCGGAACAAATTTCCGGCCCGGTAGTTCTGCCGACCGCTGACCACCCAATCGAAACGGCCGGCACCTTTCGGCACCAGCCGTTCCACATATCCCGGGTGCGCGGATTGGCCCCGCGCCCTGCCGGTTCCTACCGCTTGCCCCACGGCGAGAACCCGTAGGGATAGAAGATCCCGTGCACGAAGCGCCACGGTGGCAGGCTGCCGATCGACTTGCCCAGTCCCACCGGCAGCACGGTTCCGACGGCGGCACTGCTCGCCACCGTGCGAGCGGCTCCACCGCTCGACTGCGTTCGCGCCGCCAATGTCCGTCCGCCCATCGCCAGCCGGGATCCCGCAGCGTCCGCCGGCATCGCGTTCGCGGCGAAGGCCAGAGCGAGCGCACCTGCACCCACCAGCACTCCCAAGCGTTGTGACTTCATGCCACCTCTCCTGCGGAGATCGAACTCCGCTCGATTCGGCACGCACCGGTCCTGGGTGTGCCGACGGGGAACGACACGACTCTTCGATTCTCTCGACTGCAATCGAAGAGCAGCGAACCACCAACTGCGCCCGCGCAGGTTAGTCCCGCCTCTTCAGGTCTTCAAGAGGCGGGCCGTTCGCGGTTTCTGCTAGAACACGAATCCTGCCATCACCGTGAAAACCGAGTTCTTGGTCGGCAGCGCGGCACCGTTGTCCTCCTGGACGTCGCTGAGCGACGAACCGTAGCGCGCTTCGAGCGTCGCCGGGCCCAGTCGCGCCCCGGCACCGACTGCAAAGCCGGTATCGAGCTTCTTGATCTGGTCCTTGAGGTCCTGCTCGTCGAGTGTCGTGTCCTCGGGTTTGAACTTGGCGCTGATGCTGTAGCCGAACGTCGGTCCCGCCACGATGAACGGGCTGAGCGGCAGTCCGAGCGGCAGCGACATGCGCGCGAGCACCGGCAGCTCGATGTACTCCAGGTTCACCTCGCCGTCGCTCGAGAACGGCGGGCTCGGCGAGCTGGCCAGGTCAGTCCACTTGGCGCCCTTCTTCACGTACAGCGCCTCGCCCTGGATCGCGAACAGATCGCCTGGCAGCTTGATCGCCAGCATCAGCCCGCCGGTAATGCCGGTGGTGCGCTCGGGATCGGTCACGTCGGCGATGTCGCCGGTGAGCGTCGCGCCGGTCACGCCGGCCTTGATTCCGAACTCGGTGCCGGCCTGCGCCGGCGGCGTACTCGACACGGTGACCATGCAGGCCAGCGTGAGTGCCGCGAACATCAGTCTGCGAATCATCGAGTCCATCTCCTTGATGGTGGTGTCGTGGGGAGCTTCCGTGCGGCCGGCAGTGTAGCCCACTTCCCGCTACTCGATCCCGACCTCGCGCAGCCGCGGCCGACCGTTGTAGGTCGAACTCATACTCGCCCCGTATGCACCGGCGTCGAGAATCGCAACCAGGTCGCCGCGCTCGAGTGGCGGCAGCGAGACCCGCGAGTCGAACTGATCGCCGCTTTCACACACCGGGCCGACGACGCAGGCATCCGTCCATGCGCCCGCACGCGGCGACACCGGCACGATGCGGTGTCGCGCGTTGTACAGCGCCGGGCGAATCAGGTCGTTCATACCGGCGGCCAGCACCACGAATCGATGCTCACCGCGCAGCTTCACGTTCAGGACCTCGGCGACCAGCACCCCGATCGGCCCGACCACCCAGCGCCCGGGCTCGAGCACGACCTGCACCAGGGTGTCTTCGAGCACCGCGGTCACGAACTTCGCGTAGTCCTCGATCGGAAATTCGCGTCGACCGAAGTCGTAGTCGATGCCGAAGCCGCCACCGAGATTGATCAGCTTGAGCAGGTGCCCGAAGCCCGCCGCTTGCTCTCGCACGTCGAGCGCGAGCGTGAGGGCCTGCTCGAGCGGGCGTGCGTCGAGGATCTGCGAGCCGATGTGGATGTGCAGGCCGTCCAGATTGAGCCGCGGCCAGCGACTGCGCGCGCGCCACGCGCCGAGCGCGTCCTTGGGACTGACTCCGAACTTCGACTCACCGTGGCCGGTCGCCACGTACGGGTGCCCCGCGATCGGCACGTTCGGATTCACGCGAATCGCGACGCGGATGGTGCGCGCGTGCCGCACCGCCGCCGAGTGCAACAAGTCGAGCTCATCGATGCTGTCGGCGTTCACGCAGTGCACGCCGTGTTGCGCGACCCAATCGGCTTCTTCGGGAGTTCGCCCGTTGCCGTTGAGGATTCGCCGCTCCGCGGGGATCCCGCAGGCCTCGGCGAGCTCCAGTTCGCCGAGCGAACCAGCCTCAGCTCCGAACCCTTCCTCGGCGAGCGCATTGAGAATCGGCGGCCAGGAGTTCGCTTTCATCGCGTAGGCGATGAGCGGCGTGAGCGGCCCGAACGCGTTGCGCAGTCGCGTCGCGCGTTCGCGCAGGCCCTGCATGTCGTACGCCCAGAATGCACGAAGCGTCGGATCACTGGCCTGAAGCTCGGCGTGCACCTGGGCGACCCGACGCCCCCCAAGCCACAATTCTCCGTCGGGCCCGCTCTCCGCAGTCGGCGACAGGGGCGGCGAGGGTGGAATCGCACGCGCGGTGGTCGCTGAGTCGAGCCGCTCGCGCGCCTGGGCAAGATCCTCCGGTGTATTCACGTTGAAGAAATCATCGGAGGAAACGCCCAATTCCTTGAGCATCGAATCGCTCAGGTAGTGGGGTCGCAGTCGCTCGAATGCCGCCGTCACGGAACGCTCGCCCGCGTCGACCAGTTCGCTGAGCCGCCGCGTCGCGGCAGGATGCAATACCGACACGAGCGGCTGGGGCATGCCGCCCGGTGAGGGCACGCAGACGAGCGGGCGGCGTCTGGGCGGCGTGCCCTCGGCAACGCGCGCGAGCGCCAAACGGCGCATCAGTCTTCGCTGAACCGCGAGTCCGGTGCGAACCGCACGCAGCGTCTCGGCGGTGACGAACGGAAAGTCGACGCCCATCACGAACGCGAGCTTGAACGGTCGACTCGAAAGCGCCGCCGCGAGCGCGACCAGAGGTCCCCCGTCTCCGGGCGGATCCGCCATGCGAATGATGTCGGGCGCACGATCGGTCGGCACGGGCAGCGTCAGCAGCTCGGGTGCGACCACGATGACCTGGCTGCAGACCTGGAGCAGTGTCGCGAGTGCCCGCTCGACCAGCGTGGATCCGTCGAACTCGACGCACGCCTTGGGCAGCCCGCCCGACGCGAGCCGTCGGCCGCTTCCTCCCGCCAGCAGGACTCCGATCGTCGTCACGTCGCGAGCCATCCCGTTCCGCCCGATTCTCGCGAGCGATCGCGCTAGTACCCCGCGCGCTTGTCCACCACGTTGAGCAGCGACTCCCCCGCAATGTAACGCGCGAGGTTGCCTGCGAACATCTCCACCGAGCGTTCCCAGTAGCGCGGGCCCATCCCCGAGATGTGAGGCGTCAGGATCACGTTGGGCATCGTCCACAGCGGACTCTCGCCCGGCAGCGGCTCCTCGGCCATCACGTCGAGCCCCGCGCCCGCGATCGCCCCGGATTGCAGCGCGGCAATGAGCGCCGGCTCATCGATGATCGCGCCCCGCGCCACGTTGATGAGCACCGCGTGCGTTCGCATGCGCGCAAGGCGTGTGGCGTCGAGCAGCCCGCGCGTTTCGTGCGTGAGGGCCGCGCACACCACCACGAAGTCCGATTCGGCCAGCAGCGCGTCCAGTCGATCCATGCCCCACTGAGCGTCCGCCGGGGCCGCGACCTCGTCCGGGTTTCGGCGGACCGCGATCACGCGCATGCCCAGTCCGCGCGCCCGAGTCGCGACCTGCTGGCCGATCGAGCCGAACCCGACCAGTCCCAGCGTGCCGCCCTCCAGCTCGGCGATCGGCGGGGCCTCGAAGCTCAGCGCCTCCTGATCCCAGGAGCGCCGGTGCTGTGCGTCGCGCGCGAAGTGCAGCTTGCGCGCGAACGCGAGCATCACGCCGATCGCGTGCTCCGCCATCGAGCGCGAGTGCATGCCGCGCGCATTGGTGAGCACCACGTCGCTCTCGATGAACGCGGGAAACATCAGGGGCTCGACGCCGGCCGCGGTGACGTGCACCCAGCGGAGCTGCTTCGCGAACTCGAAGTTGTCGCGCCGAATGCCCCAGCCGAGCACGATGTCGGCCGCCGGCAGCAGGGCCGTTACGGACTCACGGTCGGGAGGCGAATCGAAGTGCACGTCGGGAAACCGCTCGCGCAGCCACGCCACCTGCGCGGCGGGGAGCTTCCAGACACTGTCGTACCAACGAACGTGCTCGAGGACGCGAAGCGCAGGCATGGCGGGCAGGGTGTCACAGGGCGGCAGTCGCGGCGAGAACCCTGCGGCGCCGGTCGCGACCGCCTTGCTTCGCGCTCCCCGGCTCCCCTACCTTCCCTCGGTTCTGACCGGCGAATCGCCCCGGGCGCCCCTGCGCCCTGTCCCACCTCGGAGGCTCCCGACCCCTCATGCGCACGCGTACCGTGCTGTTCGTGCTTGCTCTGGCCGCTCTCGGCATTCCGGCCGCCGCATCCGCCGACATCTCTCCGTGGCTGCTGGCGCCCGGTGAGCAGGCGACCTCGATCGAGGGCGGTTTCTACTCGTCCGACACGTATCACGACGCCGATGGCAACCGCGCCTACCTCGCGGGTGGTGGGCTGGCGGAGCAGCGTTCGCTGACCTGGACGAGCCAGTTCGGCTGGAAGAAGTGGGCGAACTTCCGCGCCGCGATTCCATTCGTGAGCGCGACGCGTCGCTTCGGCGGCAATGGCCAGCCGACGCTCCCCACCACGGCAGGACTCGGCGATGCGCTCGTGAGCCTGTTGATTCCGGTGTGGAAGGGTTCGGGTGCGGCGGCGGTCGAGATCACCTGGAAGGGCCCGCTCGGCTACGACCGCAGTTTCCTGTTCGAATCCGAGAATGACGTCATCAACGTGAACGAAGCGCGGCAGCTCTCGACTCCCTCGCTCGGCGAGGGACAGCACGACTTCACCGGTATGTTTCGATTGGGAAGCGGGCTCGGCGCGCGAGGCTTCTGGCAGGCCGGCGCCGGCTACACCTACCGGGACCTTGCCCCGAGCGATCGGATCGAGCTGTCGGGCGACCTGGGCCTGTGGTTCACGAAGTCGATCCTGCTCGCGGGTCGCTACCGCGGCGGCATCGCGGCCGAGGGCGAGAACCTGACGCGTGACGCGAGCTATCACCTGGCGGGCGCCACGCTGCTCTACCGCGTCGACGACCACCTCGACGTCTTCATCGGCTCGATGCACACCGCGGCGGCCGAGAACGCGCTCCACACCGATCAGATCACGGTCGGACTCACGACCAAGAGCGCCAAGCTGAACCGTTCGCAGGGGTATCTGGGCAACTCGACCAAGCCCTGAGCGGTTCGCAGAGGAACGCGACATCCAAAAGCGAACCGCGCGCCTGCACGCCTATCTGGCCCGCCACCGCGGCGGGCTCGCATGGGGCGTGGCGTGCGTGTTGATCGCGAACGCGATCGTGGTCGCACAGCCGCAGGTCCTGCGTTTCGCGGTCGATGATCTGTATCAGGGCGTGACGGCCCAGAAGCTCGGCCGTTACGCCCTGACGCTTTTCGGAGTCGCTCTGCTGGGCGGCATCTTCAAGTACTTCATGCGGCAGGTCGTGATCGGGATCTCGCGCCGCATCGAATACGACCTGCGCAACGACCTGTTCGAGCACCTGCAGCGACTGCCGGCCTCGTACTATCAGGACACGCGGATCGGCGAGATCATGGCGCGCGCCACCAACGACATGTCGGCGGTGCGCATGATGATGGGCCCCGGCATCATGTACTTCGTGAACACGGTGGCGGTCGGCGTCGCGTCGATCGTGCTGATGTTCGCGATCTCGCCCCGCGTGACGTTCTACACGCTGCTGCCGCTCCCGCTGGTCTCGTTCTCGGTGTGGTTCTTCGGCGAGCGCATTCACCGCCGCTTCGAATCCATCCAGGCACACTTCGCCCGCATCGCGGCGCACGTGCAGGAGAATCTCTCGGGCCTGCGCGTAGTGCGTGCGTTCGCGCTGGAGCGCGTGCAGCACGCCGACTTCCTGCGGCTCAATCGCGAGTACCTCGATCGCAACGTCGCATTGATCCGCACCAGTGGCGCCTTCTACCCCGCGCTGTCGTTCCTGTCGGGCGTTGCCGCGCTGCTCGCGCTGTTTCTGGGCGGGCGCGAGGTCATCAAGGATCGCATCTCGCTCGGCGAGTTCGTGGCCTTCACCTGGTATCTGGGCATGCTCAACTGGCCGGTCGTCGCGCTCGGCTGGGTGATCAGTCTGTGGCAACGGGGCCTCGCGTCGTGGGGGCGCATCGACGAGATCCTGTCGGCCGACGCTTCGATCCGAACGGCCCCGAACGCTCGCAAGCCGGAGGGCCGCGCGAGCGGCGAGATCGTGATCCGCAACCTCACGTTCACGTACCCGGGTGCTCGCGAGCCGGCGCTCTCGAACCTGTCACTCGACGTGCCGGCCGGCAGCACGCTGGCGATCGTGGGCCGCACCGGATCCGGAAAGTCGTCGCTGATCCAGTTGCTGCCGCGCGTGTTCGACGCCCCGCGTGGCACGGTGTTCCTCGACGGCATCGATGTGCTCGACCTGGATCTCCAGTGGCTGCGAGCCCAGATCGCCTACGTGCCGCAGGAGACCTTCCTGTTCTCGGCGACGCTGGCGGAGAACGTGGCGTTCGGCGTGGATCACGCCACCGCCGCCGAGATCGAGCGAGTCGGTGCGATCGCGCACCTGTCGCCGGACGTCGAGCGATTCCCGAAGCGTTGGGAGACCCGCGTTGGCGAACGCGGCATCACGCTGTCGGGCGGGCAGAAGCAGCGCACCGCGATCGCGCGCGCACTGCTGCGCGACAGCCCGGTGCTGCTGCTCGACGACTGTCTCTCGAGCGTCGACACGCACACCGAGCACGAGATCCTGCACGGGCTCGAAGGTGAGATGCGCAAGCGCACCGCGCTGATCGTGTCGCATCGGGTGAGCGCGGTACGCGACGCCGACGAGATCGTGGTGCTCGATCACGGCGCGGTGGTGGAGCGCGGCACGCACGACGCACTGCTGACGCGCGGCGGACGCTATGCCGAACTGCAACGAGTCGAGCAGCTCGAAGAGGAGATCGAAGCTTCGTGAGTAACGCTCCCGACGAAGAACGCCACGACCGCGCGCTCGACCGCCATCTGCTGCGGCGGCTGCTCGGTTACCTGCGCCCCTATCGCTGGCAGGTGGCGCTCGCGATCCTGGTCGGGTTCGTCGGAACCCTGGTGCAACTGGCGGGGCCCTACCTGACCAAGCAGGCGATCGACCACGGCATCCGCCACCGCGACCTGCCGTTCCTCGATCAGATCGCGATGCTCTACCTGTCGGTGCTCGCGATCGGGTTCTTCATCGGGTTCCTCGAGACGCAGATCATGCAGCGGGTGGGCCAGCGCATCATGCTGGACCTTCGCACCGCGCTGTTCGCTCGATTGCAGCGCCTGCCGGTCTCCTACTTCGATCGCAATCCGGTCGGGCGCGTGATGACGCGAGTCACCAACGACGTGGACACGCTGAACGAGCTCTTCACCTCGGGGCTCGTGTCGTTCGTCGGTGACTTCCTCACCCTGATCGGCATCATCATCGCGATGGTCCAGCTCAACGCCGAGTTGCTGGGCGTCACGTTCTCGGTGATTCCGCTGATCGTGATCGCGACCATCGCGTTTCGCGTCGTGGTGCGGAACTCGTTCCGCGAAGTGCGCGTCGCGCTGTCGCGGCTCAATGCGTTTCTCAACGAGCACCTCAGCGGCATGAGCACGGTGCAGGTGCTCAATCGCGAGCCGCGCTCGTTCGACGAGTTCCAGGAGCGCAACGCCTCGCACCGCGACGCCAACTTGAAGACCGTCGCTCAGCACGCGGTGTTCTTCCCGGTGCTCGAACTGGTGGGTGCGATCGCGATCTCGCTGATCGTGTGGTACGGCGGCCGCCAGGTGATGTGGACCGGCATCACGCTCGGCACGCTGGTCGCGTTCATTCAGTACACGCAGCGCTTCTTCCGGCCGGTCTCGGACATGAGCGAGAAGTACGGCATTCTGCAGCAGTCCATGGCGGCGGCCGAGCGCGTGTTCGAGCTGCTCGACGCCCCCGAGGATCCGGCACTCGCGCACCCCGACGCGGCGGGCCTGCGCCCCGAGCGGCTGCGCGGCCACATCGAGTTCGAGAACGTGTGGTTCGCCTATCAAGATGAGGAATGGGTGCTGCAGGACGTGTCGCTCGAGATCCGTCCCGGCGAGCGGGTCGCGATCGTCGGGCCGACGGGCTCCGGCAAGACCACGCTCGTCAGCCTGCTGTTGCGCTACTACGCGCCGCAGCGCGGCGTGATCCGCGTGGATGGCGTGCCGATCGAGCGCTACGACGTGCGGGCGCTGCGCTCGCGACTGGGCGTGGTGCTGCAGGACGTGTTCCTGTTCAGCGGAACGATCGAGGGCAACCTGTCGCTCGGTCGCTCGCGCCTCGACCGCGAGGCAATGCTCGCAGCGGCGCGCGAAGTCGGAGCCGAGCCGTTCATCACGCGCCTCGATGGCGGCTACGGCGCGGTGGTCCGCGAGCGCGGAGCCACGTTCTCGGCCGGGCAGCGCCAGCTCGTCTCGTTCGCCCGAGCGCTTGCGCACGATCCCGACGTGCTGATCCTGGATGAAGCCACGGCGAATGTGGACTCGCGCACCGAAGAGCAGCTGCAGCGTGCGGTGAGGCGGCTGCTGGCCGGGCGCACCAGTCTGGTGATCGCGCATCGGCTCTCGACGCTTCAGGATGTCGATCGCATCGTGGTCGTTCACCACGGGCGGGTGCGCGAGAACGGAACCCATGCCGAGCTGATCGCCCTCGGCGGACTCTATGCGAGGCTCTACCAGCTCCAATCGCTGGGCGCGGGGCGTCGCGCAGCCGAACGTGCGCCGGACGAAGCACCCGAACTGCTCATGCGAGCGAATCGTCGCACGGAAATGAACTAGGAGAACTCGACTCATGCGACGTGGCCACCCGGTGCCGTTTCTCGCAACCCTCGGAGTCGTGATGCTGGTGGCATGCGCGGCTCCGGCGCCGGCGTCCGCGCGAGCCCACTACCTGGGCGCCGGCATCGGCGCGTTCGGAACCACTCAGGCGGCCGAGCCGGGGGCTTCGGAACTGACCGATATCGCCATTCTGTTGCGCGCCGGGCTGCACGTGAGCCGCAACGTGGCAATCGAAGTGACCGCGATGAAGTTCGACGGCGAACTGGATCCGCCGAGCGAGCTCGCCACTCACAACGGGTTGATCGGCTCGACGGTGTTCGCGCTCGAAGGGCAGCAGATGTCGTTCCGCGGATTTTCGGCGGGATTGGGTGCTCGCGTATTTAGACACCTCGGGCCGTTCGTGAGTTCCGCGCGCCTCAGTGCCGAGTTGCACTCGAGTCGCCTCACGTTCACCGAAGTCGACTTGGACACGCTCGGCGGCGGCTCGATCATCGCGACGGTTCGCGATCTCGATGAGACCGTGTGGGGCGTGCGCCCCGTCGCCGCGGTCGCGCTCGAGCTTCCGCTCGAGATCGCATCGCTCTCCCGCACGACCCGCCCCTCTCAGACCAAGCCCGGGGTGCAGGTGCGCTTCGGACTCGAAGCGGGCTATGTGTTCTTCAACGAAGGCGACTACGGGGCGATGGGGCGTGACCGCGACATGAGTGGATGGTTCGCACTGTTTGCGGCTCGCGTCTACGGCGGCGCGCCGCCGCGCTAGAACTCGGACTCGACCGCAATGAGCATCGGCGACCGAATGCAGCAAAGCGAGAGAAACGATTCCTCCAGCCTTCCGATCGTGGTACTCGGCTTCTGCGTTCCGCTGGCCGCGTACCTCTTCACGTTGGTCTGGGAGCCGGCGTGGGGAGATCCCGCTGAGCTCTCACTGCAGGCGTGGCGATTCGGTGTGGTGCATCCGGCCGGAGCACCTGCCCACACACTGCTCGCGGGCGTGCTGGCACGGTTCGGGCCCGAGCCTGCGATCGCAACCAATCTGTTCTCGGCACTGTGCACCGCGATCGCATCGGCACTCGTGGGGCTGTCGGTTCATGGGCTGACCGGTCGGCGAACTCCCGGCGTGCTGGCGGCGTGGAGCTTCGCGTT
>JABFRW010000154.1 GCA_013140805.1 Candidatus Eisenbacteria bacterium | reverse complement strand
CACCTCGGCCCGCACCCGAGCCGCTGCCGATCCCGGTGCCGGGCGAGCCGAGCCTCACGATCGGGCTCGCGTGGGATCTCGATTCGCTCACGCTCGATCCGCTCGGAGAGGCTGACATCGACGGACGCGAATCCGTGGTACTTCCCGAGCGTGGCTGGGTGCGGGCCGAGGTGCGCGCAGGTGGCGTACGTCTCGACCTGATCGGCGCCGAACCGCGCACCCGCCCGATGGCGGCCGGGGAGACGCTGTGGGTCAGACCGCGCGCGAACGCGGACGGCGAAGCGGGACTCACGCGCTGGAAGGGGCGGACGTGGCGCGGCGACCTCAAGTTGTTCCGCAATGCGCGCGGAAAGCTGACACTCGCGACGCGCGTCCCGCTCGAGACCTATCTGCTCGGCGTGCTGCCCTACGAGATCGGGCCGCTCGCCGACAGCCTGCTCGAGGCCGGCCGCGCTCAGGCCATCGCGGCGCGCAGCTTCACGCTCTACTACCTCGGGCGGCGCGGCATCGAGGGATTCGACCTGTTCGGTACCGTCGAAGATCAGGTCTACGGAGCCGTCGACGGCGAGAAGCCGCTCGCGACACGCTGCGTGAGCACCACCTCCGGCCAGGTCGCCGAGAGCGAGGGCGAGCCGGTGCGCGCCAACTACAGCTCGACCTGCGGCGGAATCAGCGCGGAGGTGTGGGAGGCGTGGCCGGAGCCCGCGCGCCGCTATCTCACCAGCCATCTCGATCGAGGAACCGGAGCCGACTACTGCTCGGCCTCACCGCACTACCGCTGGCGCGAGGAGTGGACGGCTGCCGAGTTCCTCGAGAACCTGAGGCGGTTCGGGCCGGGTCATGCCATCCGATTGCCGAGCGGCGGGCTCGGGCGGCTGCTCGACGTGCGCGTGCACTCGCGTTCGACTTCGGGCCGGGTGTGGCGTCTCGACATCGTGACGAGCCGCGGCCGCATCGAGATTCCGGCGCATTCGCTGCGAATGGTGCTCAGGCGGGGCGGAAAGCCCGGCTCGATCCTGCGCTCGACGCTGATCAAGCTCGACGTCCGCCGCGATCCGGCCACTCGCCGTGCGCTCGCCGTCGTCGTGAGCGGAGCCGGCAACGGCCACGGGGTCGGATTGTGCCAGACCGGAGCGCTCGGGATGGCTCGGCTCGGAATCGCCGGCGAGAACATCCTGCGTCACTACTACCCGGGATCGGCGATCCGGAAGCGATATTGAGGTTTTGGCCGCGCGACTCGTTGACACTCCGGGGGTCGGTCAGTATTCTGCCGCGGCTCGAAGCGTCGGGTGTCGCTCCTCGCGACCCACGCCGACCCGCGGGGTTGTAGTTCAGTTGGTTAGAACGCCTGCCTGTCACGCAGGAGGTCGCGGGTTCGAGTCCCGTCAACCCCGCCATTTTCCCTTTTGTCGCACCGACTCGCCGGAGGCGGGTGCGTTTCGCCCGTTTCCGCGTCGCGAATTTGCGCCGCTGCCGGGCCCGGGCCGCCGGGAAACTCGAGTACCTCGAACCGGCAGTTCATGCCGTCGCATCCAAGCGCGCCAAACGTCAGCCCGGGCGTCGGTTGGGGCGCCGCATTTCCCATTGACGGGGGGGGCGCGCTCCGTATACTGCCGGTGCTTTTTCCTGACTGCACGCGTCTCGGCCGTCTCGGACGCACTCAATTCCGCACACGGGACTCGATCGGCTCACGAACGGGACGCGACACAACACGCAGAGTTTCTTCGATCCGAGGTTGCCATGCTCAAGAAGAGAGGCATCGACGACAACGATTTCGGCGGACTCCCCGACGACGAGGTGGATGACGTCGGCGACGAGGAAGAAAACGAGATCTACGGAGACGAAGAGGCCGACGACGAATTCGAGGACGACGACGAATTCGACGACGACCTCGACGACGATGACGACGACCTCTACGAAGACGGCGACGACGGCGACTTCGGAGAGGATGAAGACCTCCTGGGCGGTGCGTCCGAGGAGGAGGAGTAGCTCGACGTCTCACGAACTCAGGCGACCGGTCACCCGGCGCCGGGGAGGACCCCGATACGATGAACGGTTTTGGTCCGCACCTGATGCTGGACGGCTATGGGTGTGATCGCAAGAAGCTCGAAGACTTGAACGCGATCTACCGCATCCTGGACGAGCTCCCTGCGCGCATCGGTATGACGCGCATCATGCCGCCCTACGTTTTTCGCTACAGCGGATTGAAGCCGGAGGATTGGGGGATCTCGGGATTCGTTCTGATCGCCGAGAGCCACATCTCCATCCACACGTTTCCCGAGAAGAAGTTCGTGAGTGTCGACATCTTCTCGTGCAAGAGCTTCGACGCCGAGTTCGCAACCGACTATTTCAAGGAAGCGTTCGGCATGGAGAAGGCCGAGACCAACGTGCTCGACCGTGGCACCGAGTTCCCGAAGGAGCTCAACGGCGCGGCCGGTATGGTGCGGGCACAACGCCGACGCATTACCCGCCCGGCAGCCGCTCGTCACGCCTGAGCCTCGCGGCGAAGTTCACGCTTCATCAGCCAGCTGACGCGTTGGGCCCTTCCCTCGTGGGAGGGCCCGACGCATTCCGGGGGACCTCCAGCATGACGCAGCCCGACTGGCCGAGCGGACTGCCGTACAACTTCGGCGGACTCGAGCCCGAGTTCTCGGCGCTCGAAACCGCGCGTGCGGTGGTGCTGCCGGTTCCCTACGACTTCACGACCTCGTACCAGGGTGGCACGCGGCTCGGGCCGGCGGCGATTCTGGCCGCCTCGCGAAACATGGAGCTGTGGGACGAGGAGATCGGGCCGATCTACCGCCACGGAATCGCGACACTGCCCGAACTCGAGCCGACGGCCGCGGGGCCTGAGGCCATGGTCGAGCGCGTCGAACGCGCGACCGAGTGGATCCTCGAGCAAGGCAAGCTGCCTGCGATCCTCGGCGGCGAGCACAGCATCACGACCGGGGCGATTCGCGCCGCGAAGCGTCGGTGGCCGGACTTGAGCGTGCTGCAGATCGACGCGCACGGCGACATGCGCGAGAGCTACCTCGACTCGCGCTTCAGCCATGCGTGCGTCATGCGCCGCATTCGCGAACTGGTGCCGGCCACTTCCGTGGGGATCCGCTCGATCAGCGAAGAAGAGGCGGAGTATTTCGCCGCGCACCCGCTGCCGATCTGGAGCACGCGCGGCTTCCGGGCACTCGAGCGCGACTGGAGCCCGATCCTCGACGGCCTGAGCCCTCACGTGTTCGTGACCTTCGACCTCGACGGCTTCGATCCTTCGCTGATGCCGGCGACGGGCACCCCGGAGCCCGGTGGACTGGAGTGGTTCGAGACCGTCGACCTGCTGCGCGCCGTCACCGAACGGCACCGCATCGTTGGCTTCGACGTGGTGGAGCTGGCGCCGATGGCGGGTCAGACGGCGTCCGACTTTCTTGCCACCCGACTGGTCTATCGCCTGATCGGACTCGGACTCGGATTGAAGCCCGCGAAGACTTCGCCGGGTGGACTCGCGGTGTCGCCGCGCACCTGACCCGAGGGGTTTCCGGGCTGAGAGGCGCCGCGGCGACACGCGCGACCATGGGGGAACCGTGACCGAAGCGATCGCGCAGCTGCGGCTGCAACGCAACCAGGACCGCCGCGTGCGCGGCGGCCATCCGTGGATCTTCAGCAACGAAGTCGCCAGCGTGGAGCCCGAGCCGCGCGATGGCGGATTGGTCGACGTGCTCGACGATCGCGGCGCGTTCCTCGGCCGTGCCTACTACAATCGCCACAGCCTGATTCGAGCGCGCGTGATGACGCGCGGCCGCGACCCGATCGACGTGGACTTCTTCGCGCGGCGCCTCGAGCGCGCCCTGCGCTATCGGGAGCGAGTGGTTCCCGGGCTTGCGGCCTATCGACTGGTGCACTCCGAAGCCGACCAGCTCCCGGGGCTGGTGATCGACCGCTATGGCGACTGGCTCGCGGTTCAGATCACCACGCTCGGCATGGAAGCGCGGGCCGACCTGTTGCGCGAGGCGATCGAACGAGTGCTGTCGCCGCGGGGCGTGATGCGAATCGCGGACTCGCCGCTGCGGCTGCTCGAGGGCCTGCCGCTCGAGCGCTCGGTGTGGTGGGGTGACGTGCCGGAGCGAGTGGAGCTCTCACTCGACGGCTTCGCGGTCGAGGCGGACCTGCACCACGGGCAGAAGACCGGGCTGTTCCTCGATCAGCGCGAGAACCGGCGCTGGGCCGAAGAACAGGCGGCCGGCCTGCGGGTGCTCGATCTGTTCTGCTACCAGGGCGAATGGACGCTTCTCGCGCTGCGCGGAGGAGCCGCGGAGGTCGTCGCGGTCGATTCCTCGGAACCCGCGCTCGCGGCGGCAGCTCGCAACGTGGCGCGTCACGGCGGCGCCGAGCGCGTGCAGTTTCGCCGCGGCGACGTGTTCGATGAGCAGCGCGCGCTGCTCGACGCGCGCGAGCGCTTCGGGCTCGTGATCCTCGACCCGCCGGCGCTGATCAAGTCCAAGTCGCACCTGGCGGCGGGAGCGCGCGCCTACCGCGAGCTGAATCGCGGCGCGATGCAGATGCTGACGGAAGGCGGGACGCTCATCACCTGTTCGTGCAGCCATCATCTCGACGACATGCTGTTCCGTCAGGTGCTGCTCGAAGCCGCGCGCATGGCGAAGCGGCCGTTTCGCGTGCGCGCGTGGGCGGGCGCTGCGGCCGATCATCCGCAGCTGCTCGCAGTGCCGGAGACCCACTACCTCAAGTGCGCGGTGCTTCAGGCGCTGTAGCGCCCTTCTTGATCTCGTCGAGATAGTTCATCCGCATCTCGGTCAGGACCTGCTGGAGCACGCGCGCCTCGTCGGGCTCGAGGTTTCCGCGGGTCCTCGCCTCGAGCGCCTCGATCAGATCGATGGTTTCGCGCGCCGCCTCCAGATTGCGCTCGAGCTTGCGCGTCATCGGATTCATGAGCTTGCCGAGCGCCATCATTCCGGACTGCTGGAGCGAGAGCACGAGCTGCAGGAACAGCGCTGCGTGGCGTGAAGGCAGGGTGTCGGTCATCGGTCCGTGGGCCGAGCCGCGAGTGCGCGCTTGGCCTCCTCCCAGAGGGCGTCCATCTCTTCGAGCGTCGCTTGTGACGGCGTGCGCCCGCCCTCAGCGAGGCGCTGCTCGATGTGGTGAAACCGATCGCGAAAGCGGTGGCTCGCGGCGCGCAGCTCGCGTTCGGGGTCGACCTTCAGCTTGCGCGCGAGATTGACGACCGAGAACAGCAGATCGCCGACCTCGCGCGCGAGTGCGGGCGTCGTGTCGCCGCCCACTTCGGCTTCGATCTCGGCGATCTCCTCACGAACCTTGGCGAGTGCCCCGCGTGCCTCGGGCCAGTCGAAGCCGACCGCGGCCGCTTTCTCCTGAATCCGAAATGCGGAGACCAGCGCCGGCATTCCCTTGGGCTGTTCTCCGAGCA
This sequence comes from Candidatus Eisenbacteria bacterium, assembly GCA_013140805.1. NCBI lineage: Bacteria > Candidatus Eiseniibacteriota > Candidatus Eiseniibacteriota bacterium. The sequence continues at coordinate 3,606 of JABFRW010000154.1, read as the reverse complement.
GCGAGACGTGCTCGGGTCGCGAACCCTTTTCGGCCTTCTTGATCTCCTGCCACTGGCGGTAGGCGCCCTCGCCGTCTTCGACCGTTGCGTCTCCATAGACGTGCGGATGGCGGCGGATCAGCTTGTCGGACGCCAGGTCGAGAGCGGCCGCGAGACCCAGCGGAGAGCGCTCGCCGAGCAGCTCGAGGCAGAAGATCGAAAGGAACGCGAGATCTCCGAGTTCTTCCGCGATGTCCTCGGGTTTTCCCGAGCCGACCGCATCGCTCGCCTCGGCCGCTTCCTCGATCAGGTACGGCGTCATCGATTCGAGCGTCTGCTCCCGGTCCCACGGGCACCCGTCGGGGCCGCGCAGACGCCGGCACACTTCGAGGAGTCGGGCGAAGGCCTGCGGATCGCGTTCGTTCACGTCGCGCAGGATAGCGAAGCGCGGCCGCGGATCGAAACCTGCGACCGCGGGCGGCAGATCACGGCCTTGTGGCGAGCGGCCGGGCAGCGTCCTGCGGGCGCCGTGACGCGCGGCGAGTGACCCACGCCAGGACCAGCAGCACGCCGATCAGCGCGACGATCGGCGCGAGCAGCGCCAGGGCGGTGCCGAGCAGCGCGAGCGCATCCTCGGCGAACGAGAGCAGCGGGTTCGCGGTTCCGAGCGTCAGTGCGCTGCTTCCGAGCCGCGCCTTCGCCTTGACGCCCTGCACGCCCAGCGCGAAGCCGCCGAGCGTAATCGCGATCAACGCGCTCCAGGGCTCCGGCACGCCCTGAAGCAGCGCGAACGAGCCGAACGCGGCCGCGAGCGGTCGCACCGCGAGCCCGACGGCGTCGAGCACGTGATCCACCACCGGGATCTTGTCACCCAGAATTTCGGCCAGCGTCGCGACACCGAGCGAGATCAGCGCGACGTCGCTTCGAAGCCAGCCCGTCGCCTCGTGAAGCGGAAGCGCGGTGAAGCGTGCCACCAGTCCGAGGGCGAACAGCGGCAGAAATGCGCGCAATCCGCAGGTCGCGGCGATCACCACACCGGATGCGATTGCGAGAAGCGTGGCCGGCTGAAAGTCCAACGTGCGCCTCCAGGTTCGAACGAGCTCGGCAACGCGGGGAGCTTCGTTGCCCGCCTCGAATGAGGTGGCTATGCTACCAGCCCTCTGTCCGCGCACGGGTGTCCGCCCGTTGCGCGCGACCTGCGTTCCGGAGGTTCCGCGTGCCGATGCCGGTCTCGACGTGGGTCGAAGTCGACCTCGATCGCTTCTCCCACAATCTCGAGTCGGTGCGACGGCGAATCGGCTCGGAGCGCAACCTCCTGCTGGTCGTGAAGGCCGACGCTTACGGGCATGGGGCGGTAGAGGTTGCGGCGGCGGCGGCCGACGAAGGGGTGGCCGCACTCGGGGTTGCGACGCTCCACGAGGGCATTCAGTTGCGACGCTCCGGCAACCGGCTGCCGATCCTGGTGCTCTCGCCGCTGCTCGAAGCCGAGATCGGCGAGTCGCTCGCGAACGATCTCGAACCCTCGGTCGGCGATGAAGCGTTTGCCCAGGCCCTGTCTCGAATGGCAACGGACACCCGGCGCCCGGCGCGGTTTCACGTCGAGGTCGACACCGGCATGGGACGCACCGGCGTGCGTTTCGACGTCGCGGCCGACTTCATCGCGCGCGCCGTGGCACTCCCGGGGTTGCGACTCGCGTCCGTCTACACGCACTTCCCGGACGCGGATGGCGAGGACCTCGCCTACTCGAGATCGCAGCTCGATCGGTTTCGCGAAGTCCTCGCGGAGCTCGAGCGACGCGGAATCGCGCCACCCCGCGTGCACGCCTCGAACAGTGCCGGCACCATGAACCTGGAGGACGGTCACTTTGACTGGGTGCGAGTTGGGCTCGTGGCCTATGGGCATCACCCGCCGCGCGACTCGGCGCATCTCGATCTGCAGCCGGTGATGGCTTTCAAGAGCCGCATCGTGCAGCTTCGCGACCTTCCGCCGGGTGACACGGTCAGCTATGCGCGCACCTGGACGAGCACGCGTCCGAGTCGCATCGGCGTGGTGGCCGTCGGCTACGGACATGGCTACTCGTGGCTGCTCTCGAACCGCGGGCACATGCTGGTGCGCGGGCACCGTGTACCGATCGTGGGGAGGGTCACCATGGACTTGACGATGCTCGACGTCACCGACCTCGCCGACGTCCAAGTCGGCGACGAAGTGGTGCTGTTCGGTGAGCAGGGCGATGTCCGGCTCCCGATCGAAGAGGTGGCGGCCGGCAGCGAAACGCTGCCCTACGAGATCATGTGCACGATCGGCAAGCGGGTGACGCGAATCTTCGTGCGAGGTGGCCGACCGGTGAAGCTGACTTCGCTGGTGGGAGAGAGCGAAGCGTGGACCCACCAGGCCGCGGATCACTTTCGCATGCGCGACGAGGCGCTCGCCGCCGCGCGCGCCGCACGCGGTGAACCGTCGTGAGGTGCCCATGCGCGTCGTTCTGATCGTGCTCGACGGCGTCGGCATCGGAGCGCTGCCTGACGCGGCCGACTACGGCGACGAGGGGAGCCACACGCTTCGGCACGTCGCCGAGGCGGTCGGTGGACTGCGGCTGCCCACGCTCGAGCGGCTGGGCCTCGGCTGTATCGAGCCACTGCGCGGCGTGCCGGCGCGCGTGGATCCGCGCGCCGCTTACGGCCGCATGGCCGAACGCTCGCCGGGCAAGGACAGCACAACGGGTCACTGGGAGATCGCGGGGCTGGTGCAGAAGCGCGCGTTTCCGACCTATCCGAACGGGTTTCCGCCCCGGCTGCTGGAGGCGTGGTGCGAGCGCACCGGCCGGGGATGGCTCGGCAACGTCGCCGCGTCCGGCACCGAGATCATCGCGCGGCTCGGCGAAGAGCATCAGCGGACCGGAAAACTCATCGTGTACACTTCGGCCGACAGTGTTTTCCAGGTCGCTGCCCACGAAACCACGGTGCCGCTCGATCAGTTGTACGCCGCCTGCGGCGCGGCGCGCGGGCTCCTGGCCGGGGAGCACGCGGTGGGACGCGTCATCGCGCGGCCATTCGAGGGAGCACCCGGCAGCTACAAACGCACCACGAATCGTCGTGACTTCTCGCTGGTGCCGCCGCACGCAACACTGCTCGATCGGGTGGTGGAGCGCGGCGAGCCGGTGATCACGGTCGGCAAGGTGGACGATCTGTTCGCGGGACGCGGCGTGACCGACGCGCTGCACACGAAGGACAATTCCGAAGGGGAGGAGATCCTGCTCGATCTGCTTCGACGTCCGGGCCGCGGCCTGGTGTTCGCCAATCTGGTCGACTTCGATCAGGCCTACGGACATCGCAATGATCCGGTCGGCTTCGGGCGCGCGCTCGAGCAGTTCGACGATCGGTGCGCGGAGCTGCTTTCGCACCTGCGCGATGACGAAATCCTGATCGTGACCGCCGACCACGGCAACGACCCGACCACGCCGAGCACCGATCACTCACGCGAATACGTGCCGCTGCTGGTGAGTGGGCCGCGCGTGCGCGCGGGCCGCGCACTCGGCACCCGCGAGACGTTTGCAGACCTCGGCGCGACGATCGTCGAGTTCTTCGGCGCCGGGCCGCTGCCCGCCGGGGAAAGCTTCCTGCGAGAGG
>JABFRW010000153.1 GCA_013140805.1 Candidatus Eisenbacteria bacterium | reverse complement strand
GAGAGGGGGGCGCGTGAGCAGTGAGGCTCAGCCAGCGGGCGTGCCCTGGAGCCCCGAGGAAAACGTCCTGATCGTCGAGGACTACTTCTCCATGCTCGTCGTCGAGCTCGAAGGCAGCCCCTACGTGAAGCGTCGGCACAATGAGGAGCTTCGCAAGCTCTTGCGCAATCGAAACAGCAGCTCAGTCGAGCGAAAGCACATGAACATCAGCGCGATTCTCGAACAGCTGGGTTTGCCATTCCTCGAGGGTTACAAGCCATACAGAAACTTCCAGCAATCGCTCGTCCCCGTGGTCCAAGTCTTCCTGGCGGCTCATCCGGAATTCTTCGCGCTGGTTGAAGGGGTTCAGTCCCGATTGCCGGCCCGAGAGGCTGGACCTAACGCTCACGAGCTTCGCGAGGTACGGCCACCCAAGGGTAGGCTCGATGTGCAGTACTCCTCTGATGGCAAGCCGCCGGTCATTCGCACGCTGGTCACCGACTACTTGGAGATCGAGCGCCGAAACCGCGAACTCGGCCAGCTCGGTGAGGAGTACGTACTCGAATATGAGCGGCTTCGCCTGAGGCTGGCAGGTCGGGACGTCCTCGCTCGCGAAGTCGTTCATGTCTCAAAAGTCGAGGGGGATCATGTCGGCTACGACGTGCGCTCGTTCGATCCCAAGACCAGCGAGCCTGTCTCCATCGAGGTGAAGACGACTAACTTCAACGCTCGTCGTCCGTTCATCATCTCGCAACATGAAGTTGAAGTGTCACGCGCGGAAGGTGCGCGCTACCGTCTCTACCGTGTCTTCAAGTTCAGTCAGGACCCTCAGTTCTTTTCGCTCCTAGGCCCGGTCGAGAACTCGGTGCGGCTCGAGCCGCTGAACTACCGTGGTTCGATCTAGCTCGAATCACCCAGTCGTTGACGCGCTGCTCCTCCCAGGCCAGGCTCCAGCCGGTGCCTCGATCGGAGGAGGGGAGTGACACGGAACGAAATGGCTCAGCGGATCGCGCGAGTTCTCAGCGCCGATCCCGATCTCTGCTTCGAGTTTTACGTCGCGGCGTCCGAGATCGTCGATGACTTCGACGATTACGGAGCGGCGATTCAGGCGAACGAGGCTGGGATCTACGACGAGCACACGACGATCGAAAAGCTGAGAGCTGCTCGCAACGCCGTCATCGCCCGGCTAAGAACGTCCGGCTAGCAGCACGGCGCACTAACCCCGGCAACACCCCCCGCCGATAACCTCCGCGTGCCGCATTACCTCACGCGGGAGGATCCATGAAGCGCCTCATGCTTGCCGGACTGTTGCTCGCGCTCTCGGGTTGCGCGATGGCGGTCGATCAGGACTCCGTGAAGGTCGCGCTGTCGGAACATCAGCGGGACTCCGTACTCGCTCTGCAGACCGCGATCCCGAACGCCTCGGTGGTCGGTCGCGCGCTCCAGATGGAGAAGCGCGTCGAGAGGCGCAACGAGAAGGTCAACGCGGAAGCCGGCAAGGCCGCGGACCAGAACAGCGGCGACTAAGCGCTGGCGGGCGCCGCCTTGAAACGCGTACACACGAGGCGCCCCTCCTTACAAGGACTCGAGCCTCGCCTTTCGTGAATCAAGCCCAAATGCGCACGATCTCGTGTTCGGCCCCGTGGCACGAATGCTGCGGTTCCATCCCCCCGGCTGAAAAACCCCGGACGGGGTCGAAGACCCGATGCAGCGCCACGTACCCAGGTGTCGCGCTGAACCGGATCGCAGGCGGCAGTCTCAATCGCCGCCCGAGTTCCGTCCTGATTCAATAGAGTGGCGCGTTCGGGAAGGTGGCGACGATCCTTTGCGATCCGATCCGCGTCTCGGGCGCGTCTTCATTTAGGCCGACCGAGGGACCCCGCGACTCACTGCTCAGGCTCCGCCTGGTCGGGCTCCACGAAGTCGGCGAGCGACTCGCGCGGTGGCTCGACGGGTCGCACGATCACGGTCTTTTCATTCGTGCAGACCGCGAGCCCCGGTGGGCCCTTGCGAGGCTTTCGCACGTACTTCTTGCGCGTCACGATCACTGGCACTTTGCCGGCGGTGCGCGCTTGCGAGTAGAACGCGGCCCACGCGCTCACCTCGTCGATCGTGGCCTTGGACGGTTCGTTCGCACCTTTGCCTCGCCGCAGCACCACGTGGGAGCCGGGGCTGCCGTGCACGTGAAACCAGTAGTCCTCGGAGCGCGCGAGGTGATGCGTCACGTAGTCGTTTCCTTCATTGCTGCGCCCGATCAGCACGTCCCAGCCTTCGCGCGTCTTGAGGCGCCGCGGCATCAGCCGCGCAGGCACACGCTCGCGGCCCTTGCCGAGCAACGCACCGGGTAGCGGCTTGGGTTTCGCAGCACGCGCGGCTGCGCTTCCCGCATCGTTCGCATCGGTCTGCGCGCGCACCCGCTTGGGTACGAGTCCGCCGCGCTGCATCTCGGACAGCGACGCAAGCGCGGACTCGAGGTCTCCATCGAGTGCCCCGTCATCGATCAGCGCGTTATCGCTGGCGCCTTCCTCGAGCGCCGCGACTCGCGCGAGCAGCACGGCGAGCGCGTGCACGTCAGCTTCGACCGCGCGCAGCCGCGGCGGCACTTCCTTCAAACCGCGTTCGGCCTTGGCGGCGCGCTTGAAGTAGCGCGCGGCGTTCACCTGCGCGCTCACCATCGGGTCGAGCACGATGCTCAGATTGTGCTCCTGGTTCGACGGGTCGGGCAGCGTCACCTCGGTGGCGCGCGGCGGCACTTGCTTCACATAGGTGAGCAGCGTTTCGCCCGCGCGTCTCAGTTCGCTCGCGAGCTCGGCCTCGGCCAGGTCGCGTTTCAAGCCCTCGACCTTGCGAGCGAGCCGTGCGTGCTGCTTCTTGAGCACCCGCGTGAGCTGCGTGCGGCGCTCCGAGACATCGTTGGGCGGTTGGGACATGGGGCCGACACGCTAGTAGAGCCCCTGACCGCGCGCAACGCCTCGCGTTGACCGAAGTGCGCGCCACAGGCTAACTTCCCGCCTCTTCGACAGGGGGCTTCCGGGATGATCCGCAGCATGACCGGCTACGGCGCGGCCGAGATCGAACGCGACGGGCAGCGCCTCACGGCCGAAATCCGCTCGGTCAATCACCGTTTCTGCGAGGTCCAGATCCGCGCCCCGCGCATGGTGAGCCTGTTCGAAGATCAGATCCGGCAGCTCGTGCAGGATCGATTCGCGCGCGGCAAGCTGAACCTGACCATCACCTGGAGCGGCGCCGGCGATGCCGGCGAGGTGCTGCGCATCAACGAGCCGGTCGCGGAGCGCTATGTCTCGCTCATGCGGCAGCTGCGCGACCGCTTCGAGCTGGGCGGCGACGTGCAGCTCGCGACCGTCGCCGCACTGCCGGACGTCTTCACGTGGGAGCACACCGCGCTGTCCGACGACGAGACCTGGGCGCTGGTGCGGTCGGTGGTCGACAAGGCGTGCGACAGCATGAACGACATGAAGGCGCGCGAAGGCGCGGCACTGGCGCGCGACTTCGAGCAGCGCCTTGGCATTCTGCGCCGCGAACTCGACACCGTGGTCGCTCGCGCCCCGCTCCGCCCGCAGGAGATGAAGGAGCGGCTCATGACGCGTCTGCAGGCGCTGCTGGCCGACGTCGAGATGGACCCGGCGCGCATCGCACAAGAAGTCACGCTCTACGCCGATCGCATCGACTGCACCGAGGAGTGCGTGCGACTCTCCGCGCACATCGATCAGTACAAGCAGCTGATCGCCAGTGAAGAGCTGGCCGGACGCAAGCTGAACTTCCTGCTGCAGGAGATGAACCGCGAGGCCAACACGATCGGTTCGAAGGCGAACGACGTCGAGATCCAGCGGTCCGTGATCATCGTGAAGGAAGAACTGGAGCGCCTGCGCGAGCAGGTACAAAACGTCGAGTGAGTACGGCGGGGGCCATGAGCGCACAGGTTTCGGTGCCGATGCGATTCGAACCCGCGGGCTTTCTGCTCGTGATCTCGGGGCCCTCGGGCGCCGGCAAGGGAACGCTCGTCGATCGCCTGGTCGCGCAACGCACCGACTGCGTGTTCTCGATCTCGTCGACCACCCGGCCGCGGCGCGTGACCGAGCAGGAAGGTGTTCAGTACGAGTTCGTGACGCGTGACGAGTTCGAACGGCGCCGCGACGCCGGCTCATTTCTCGAGTCGGCCGAGGTCCACGGGCATCTCTACGGCACCCCCTCTCGATTCGTCGACGAACAGGTGGCGAGCGGGCGTGTGGTACTACTAGACGTGGATGTGCAGGGTGGCGCGAGTGTCCGTCGGGTGCGGCCCGATGCCGTGTCGGTCTTCATCTATCCGCCAAGCCTGGATTCGCTGCGGCAGCGATTGCTGCAGCGCAAGACCGACGCGCCCGAAGTCGTGGAGCGCCGGCTTCACAATGCGCCGGAGGAACTGGCGCAGTATCGCGAGTACGATTATCTGGTGATGAACGACGATCTCGAGACTGCGGTCCGCCGCTTGATCGCGATCGTGGATGCCGAGCGCTCTCGGGTGCGCCGGCTCCGGGTGCACTAGCGCCCGCGCTCATCGATTCGAAGTCCTACCCGTTCGACAGGAGTTCAATCCTCATGGCCAGACTGGCATCGCTGATCCCGCCTCCGGGCGCCAACAAGTACGAGATCGCCATCATCGCCGCCCGCGAGGCGCGACGGCTGAACGAATGGTCACGCCGCACCGGCGAGGCCGTCCAGGGCAAGGTGACGTCGACCGCGATGCAGCGTGTGATTCGCGGCGAGGTGCCCTACGGCTACTACGAAGAGAACTACTCGTAGGCCGACGCGGCCGCGCGCTGCGAAGCCGGCGAAGCGCAGCGCAGCTGCTCCGCTCGCCGGCCGCCTGATCGGCCTGGGCGTCTCGGGCGGCATCGCGGCTTACAAGGCGTGCGAACTGGCGCGCTGGCTGCAGCTGCAGGGCGCGTCCGTGATCGCGATCCTCACCCCCGCGGCGACCGAGTTCGTCACCCCGCTCACCTTTCAGGCGCTGACCGGTAATCCGGTGGTGCGTGAACTGTGGGGCGATCAGGCTCCGCGCTTCCAGGTGCCGGCCGCGGCTGCGAAGAAGCTGCGCGGGCGAGTGGAACACGTCGACGTGGCCGAGGCGCTCGACCTGCTCGTGATCGCACCCGCCACCGCCGACCTGATGGCGCGCCTGGTGCACGGCAGCGCACCCGATGCGCTCACCGCGGTCGCACTCGCATGTCGCGCGCCAATCGTGGTGTGCCCGGCGATGGATCTCGAGATGTGGCGCAAAGCCTCGACGCAATCCAATGTGCGATCGCTGCGAGCGCGCGGCGCTCGGATCGTGGGACCCGAAAGCGGCGCGCTCGCGTCGGGGCTCGCAGGGCCGGGTCGGCTGGCGGCGATCGAGGCGATCGGCGCGGCCGTGATCGAAGCAGCCGCGTCTCGTGCCTCGATGGCAGGCGTCCGCGTGCTGGTGGGGGCGGGCCGCACCGAGGAGCCGCTCGACCCGGTTCGCATGCTCACCAATCGATCGAGCGGTCGCATGGGCTACGCAGTGGCCGAAGCCGCGCGCGATCGGGGAGCGAGCGTGACGCTGGTGAGCGGGCCCGCCGATCTCGACCCGCCCCACGGCGTCGAGCTGGTCGCGGTGCGACGCGCGGCCGAGATGGAGCGCGCCATGACGCTCGAGGCCGCACGGTCGGACGTGATCGTGATGGCGGCCGCGGTCGCCGACTATCGGCCCGCCCGAGTCTCGGCTCGAAAGATCAAGCGCACGTCGGATCGCGCGGTGCTCGAGCTGGAACCGAACGCCGACATCCTCGCCGGTCTCGGTGCCGCGCGCCGCAAAGGGCAAGTGCTGGTCGGCTTCGCGCTCGAGACCAACGACGGCATCCGTCACGCGCGCACCAAACTGCGCGTCAAGCGGCTCGACTTCGTGGTGCTGAACGCCCCCGAGGCATCGCTCGGCCGCGAGACCAATCGCGTCACGCTGGTGGATGCGTCGCGCGCCGAAGCGCTGGCCGAGATGACCAAGCGCGAAGTCGCCGAACGAGTGCTCGACCGCGTGATCGCGATCCGGGGCATGAAGCGATGAGCGAGCGCGAACTCGCGACGATCGTCTCGAGCGCGCGGCGCGCGCTCGAGCGCCTGGCCGCCGCGGGCGAGGGAGACCTGATCGTGAGCGGCGCGGCGGTGGCACGACGCGCCCGGCGGCTCGTGCCCGCACCCGAGCTTGAGGAGTTCGTGTTCACCGACACGCTGACGCCACCACAGGAAGCGCTGAACCCGCGCGACCTCGCCGCGCGCGGCACGATTCACGACCTCGCGCTGCCGGTGCTCGAGCAGGTCGCGGCCGAGGCGCGCGCATGCACGAAGTGCGGATTGTGCGAGACGCGCACCCACGCGGTGCCGGGTGTCGGCAGCGCGCGTACCGGCATCGTGTTCGTGGGTGAGGCGCCGGGTGCCGACGAAGACGCGAAGGGCG
>JABFRW010000152.1 GCA_013140805.1 Candidatus Eisenbacteria bacterium | reverse complement strand
CATCGGAGCCGCGCCTTCGCGACCCGCCGCGCCACCCGCGCGCCCCGTGGCGCCCGAGCCGGTCAAGAAGCCCGGCCTGTTCTCTCGCTGAACCCAGCGTTCGATTCCGCTCCATCCGACACGGAGGACCCGATGCAACTCGACGATCTGCTGCGCGGCCTCGCCGAACGGAACGGCTCGGATCTGTATCTGACCGCCGACTCGCCGCCGCTCTATCGCGTCGACGGTGCGACCGTTCCGGCGATCCCCCAGTCGCTCGACTCGGGCGAGGTCGAAGCGCTGATCCGTGCCGCGCTGCGACCGGCGGACCTCGAAGAATTCGATCGCACCAGCGAGCTCAACTCGGCGCGCGCCGTGCCGGGCGTTGCGCGCTTCCGGCTGAACGTGTTTCGCCAGCGCGGTGCGGTCGGACTGGTGGCGCGACGCATTCAGTCGGACGTGCCCGACGCGAAGAAGATGGCGCTGCCGGCGGTGCTGTGCGATCTCGTGATGTCGAAACGCGGGCTGATCCTGGTCACCGGAGCGACCGGGTCCGGAAAGTCGACCACGCTCGCCGCACTGATCGATCACCGCAATCAGAACTCGCGCGGCCACATCCTGACGATCGAAGATCCGATCGAGTTCGTACACCCACACAAGGGCTGCATCGTGACGCAGCGCGAACTCGGCGTGGACACCGCTTCGTACGCCGCGGGCCTCAAGAGCGCGCTGCGGCAGGCGCCGGACGTGATCCTGATCGGCGAGATGCGCGATCACGACACCGTCGAGGCGGCGATCCACTTCGCCGAGACCGGGCACCTGGTGCTCGGCACGCTGCACGCGAACAACGCGAATCAAGCGGTCGAACGGGTCATGAACTTCTTCTCAGCAGACACTCACGAAGGGCTCTACGCGCAGCTCGGACTCAACCTGCGCGCGATCGTCTCGCAGCGCCTGGTGCCGCGCGCCAGGGGCGCGGGGCGCGTGGCCGCGATCGAGATCATGGTCAACACGCCGCGGGTCGCCGACCTGATCTCGAAGGGCGAGATCGCGGCGCTCAAGCCCGCGATCGAGCAGAACGCGGGCGACGGGTCGCAGACCTTCGACATGGCGCTGTTCGAGTTGCTGCGCGCCGGCCAGATCACGCTCGACGAGGCGCTGCGTCAGGCCGACAGCGCGAACAATCTGCGCCTGCGCGTCAAGATGCTGGAGGCCGGCGAGCGCGCCGCCACGCTCGCGGGGTCCTCCGCTCCGGCCGAAAGCCCGTTCGCGCTCAAGAAGGACGAAGAGGCGGCGTAGCGTCAGTGCAGCGCTTCGCTCGAAGCCGGAGCCAGTCCGGTGCGCTTCATCGCCTTGTAGAACGCCTGGCGTGAGAGCCCGAGTGCTCGCGCGGCCCGGGTGACCACGCCGTCGTTGCTCTCGAGTGCGCGTTCGAGCGTGCCGCGTTCGGCGGTGAGGCGGATCCCGCGCAACGAACGGTCGTTCGAGTCGTGCTCGATGCCATCGCCATGGGATGCTCCTGCCGAGCCGACCGCCGCGACGTGCGGCTCCAGGTGCTCGACCTCGAGCATTCCGCCGAGTGCACAGGAGCCAGCCGCCAGCCTGAGCAGCATCTCGAGCTGACGAACATTGCCTGGCCACGCGTGCCCTTCGAGCCACTCGACGGCGGATCGGGTGGCGCCGCCGAGACCGCAGCGTTTCGTGATCTCGAGCGCCAGCGGCCCGATCTCGTCGCGACGAAATCGCAGCGGGCGCAGGCTGATGCGATGACCGCTCAGCCGGTAGAACAAGTCGGGCTTGAGCACGCCGGTTTCGAGAAGTTCCTGGATGGCGCGATTGGTGGTCGCGACGAAACGAATCCGCACGTGCCGCGGACGATCTTCGCCGACCCGGCGATACGATCCTTCCTGCACCACCCGCAGGAGCTTGGCCTGAAGTGCGGTCGAGAGTTCCGGAAGCTCGTCGAGTAACAGCGTTCCGCCGTCGGCCTGCGCGAGCAATCCGAGTCGTTCGTGGAATGCGCCGGTGTAAGCACCGCGCGCAGCTCCGAACAGTTCGACGTCGGCGAGGTTCTCGGGCAGCGAGGTGCAATCCACCACCACCAGCGGACTCTTGGCGCGTGGCCCGAGTTCGTGCAGCAGATTTGCGACCAGCTCCTTGCCGGTGCCGGTTTCGCCTTCGATCAGCACCGGCAGGTCGGTCAATGACGCGAGCCGCACCGATTCGACGAGTCGCGTGTCGCAGGTGATGAATGTCCGACCCGAAGCAAGCGCGATGCGATGCTCGACGCGTGACTCCGGCGCGCGCCGCGTCACCGCCGCCGCAGGAGAAACGTGCGGAACCGGCACATCGATCTCTGCGCGCTGCATCGCAGTTTCGAGCTGTCGGCGCTCGAGCGCGAACTGGGTGCGCTCGTGAACGCTGATCGCCTCACGGAACGTGCGGCGCGCTTCGTCGCGAGCTCCGAGCGCGGCCAGAGAAGCGCCCATCAGGCGCAGGCCCGCGGCCCACTCGAGCCGGTCCTCCGCACTGCCGGCGCGCGCCGCCAGACGTGCGGCCTCGAGCGCCTCGCGCAGCTTTCCCTGCAGGAAGAACGTCTCGGCGAGGCTGCGCGCCGAAGTAGAGACCATGTCGCTGTTGCGACCGCCCAGAACCGACCGCTCGAGTACTCCGCGCAGCAGCGCCTCCGCACGCGGCCAGTCGCCACGCGCGCGGCACACCGCGGCGAGCGCTTCGTCGAGCACCAGCCGGATGCGTTCACCGGAATTCGAACCGAGCGAATCCACCGCCTCGTTCATCACACGTTCGGCGCGATCGGGTTCGCCGAGCTCGAGCGCGACGCTGGACTCCGCCACCGCGACGGCCCAGCCCTGATGCACGCCCAGCACGCTCGCGGGCACGCGCCGGCACGTCTGCACGGTCGCGTTCGCGCTGCGAAGATCTCCCGCGTGGAGCTGACCGAGCGCGAGCCCGGTCATGAGCGGCGTCCAGTGCGGGCTGCTTTCGTCGACCAGCTCCAGCGCGCGCTGAAACGTCTCGAGTGCGTGCGAGAGATGTCCCTGCATGCGGTAGATCCGGCCCAGCATCAGCCGGTGGCCCGCCTGCAGGAAGTGTTCAGGGTCGGCGCTCGGGTTATCGGACAGCGCGCGGTGCGTGCAGCGCTCCGCGCGGTGGTACTGGCCGAAGCGCAGGTAGGACTCGCCCAGTAGTGCGCGTGAGATCGAGCGCTCGTGCGAGCTCGGACGCGAGCGACGCAGGGCTCGCAACAAGTGCGGGCGCGAGCGCGGATACTCGCCCGCGTCGTAGAGCACCCAGCCACGATAGATCTCGAACAGGACGCGTTGTTCGCGCGAGGCCGGTGTGTAGGCCTCGAGTTCGGCGAGAAAAACCTGAGGAGGGCAAGTCCGGAATCGTGCGGCGATTCGATCCTGCGCAACGCGGTCGAATGGCACGGGATCGGGGAAGGACATAGCGCTCGCAGGGGATGGCTGCATGGGCCTGGCCTTTCAGCCCGGTGGTGCCGCCGATTGTGCCCATGGCTCGGGCGTCCGGCAAGCGGGATTTGCGATGAACGATCAGGACGGCTGTGAATTGCTGCGCCGCCCGATCAGGCCCCCGCGGTTTCCGAACAGGTCCCTGAACACCGCAACGGTCCCGCAGGTTTCGCCTCGCGACTCACCCGACGCGCGCGAATCGAGTCGTCAACGTGCGCTCGGGCCACCGGGCGCGCACGAAGTAGAGCCCTGCCCCCACCCGTCCGCCGGTCGCGTCGCGGCCGTCCCAGGTGAATCGCTGCCAGCCCTCGAACGACCCGGCGGGGAGGCTCGCAACGTGACGACCCGTGACGTCGAGCACCTCGAGAACCACGCTCGAGCGATGCGGGGCGTAGAGCGCAAACACCGTCTGGCCGGCCGACGGGTTCGGCCACGGCGCGGCGAGCTGGAATTCGCGCGACGAGCCGGCGGGCGTCACGCCGACCGGTGCGAGTGAGGCGTCGTAGGCCGTGACGTCGTCGATCGCGGCTTCGACGGTCGACGCCGTGCCGAGATCCGCGGCCACGAAGCGCACCTTCATCAGGCTCGTCGCCGGCAGGAAGTCGAGCACTCGTACGGTCTCCTCGACCCAGTGATTCTGGAGCCCCGTGAGTGTGCGGACCGGCACGAAGCTACCGCCGTTGTCGTTGCTCAGGCTGACCGCGAGGTAGTCGTTCGAGTCGTAGGGCTGATTGGTGTAGAGCCAGCGCCAGAAGCCGATGGTCGGATCCGCCATGCCGGTCAGGTCGAAGGTCGGCGAAGTCAGCGTGGTGCGGCCGCCGTCGACGTCGGCCTGGTCCGCGGCGCTGGCACTGTTCCCCTGCCCCGTGAACCAGCACAGCGTGCCGGGCGGCGGGGACTTGTCGAGCTCGGGCTGGATGCTGCCGGGCAGCAGATCGCCCTCGGCGCCGTGTCCTTCGTGGTAGAAGCCGCCACCCCCGCCATCACTCTCACCCGCGAGCGAGTTCGAGGGCCGGGGCGCGATCGCGGCCTCCGAATTGGTCGTCGCGTTGGCAGGCGGCGTGGTGCCGGTGCCGAATGGTTCGCCGCGCGTCCACAGTCCGCCGGTCGCGTTGTCGCCGACCGCGTTGAGCGACCAGCCCACCCCGCTCTCGCCGCTCTCCCAGCGCGTGGCGGGACGCAACTGGTACTCCACACCTGACGCCGTCACCGGTCCGATGCTGCGCTCGAGCACGAGCGGAATGTGCCCCGACGCGCGCGCCTCGACACGGTACTGGTCGGACGGAATGAACCCGAAGTCGAACGCTCCAGCGGCGTCGGTGTGATCGTGCAGGGGCGTGTAGGACAGGATCAGCTCGGCTTCTTCGAGCGGGAGCAGCGTGCCGGCGTCACGGATCGAGCCACTGAACGCGACGCTCGGCTTGGCAACGAGCGTGAGGCTCACGACCTGGCTCGTGCCGGCCGTGACCGTGACCGGCACGTCGACCGGGTCGTAGCCGAAGGCGCGCACCTTGACCATATAGCTGCCGGGGTTCGGCGCGAACACGCCGACGCCGTCCATGGCCGTGAGCAGCGAATCGGTCGTATCGAGATAGACCCTGGCGCTCGCGACTCCGCCCACCACGTGCGCATGTCCCTCGCAGGTACAGGCCGCGGGCGCGCAGCAGCAACCGCCCCCGATGCCGAGTCCGCAGGCCACTCCCTTCACTTCGTCCGATTGCAGCTCGACTCTCACCGTGCCGTAGTTGCGATCGACCTGATAGACGTAGAGGCCGGAGTTGCGGTCGCTCGCGATCACCACGCCCGACGGGAAGTACGGGTAGATGCCCCACACGCCGCTGTAGTCGCCTGAGGTTCCGGAGTAACTGTCGGCGTAGGCGAATTCGGCCGGGTGCGCCGGATCGGTCACGTCGAGCACGCGAATCCCCTCGGTGTAGTTCGCGAGGAACAGTTCGTTGCCGTTCACGTGGGCGTTGTGGACGATGCCGTTCTCGTTGCTGGTCTCGGTGTTCACGAGCGTCGGAGCGGCCAGGTTCGAGATGTCGAACACCTTGAGCGGCTGCCGCACCAGCTCGTCGGTCACGTACAGGTAGTTGCCGGTCGCATCGGGCCACGCGTTGTGCGTGAAGGCGCCGGAGTAGGTCCACTGCTTGAGCAGCACCGGGCTCGCCGGATTGGCGATGTCGAAGACGCGCTCGATGCCGGCGTAGATCGACGAGGAGTACAGCAGGTTCCCGATCGGCACGCTGTCGTGCGAGTACATCGTGTCGGGCACTGCGGTCCCATTCGGAAGTGGCGGCCACTTGCCGACCTCGACCGGGGCTTCGGGATTCGCGAGCGACAGGATGCGAATGCCCGCGTTGCCGGTGAGCGAGTTGGTGCCGTTGCAGATCAGCAGGGCGCGCGTGGTGTCGATCGAGACGGTGTGCGAACGGATGAAGTTGGTGACGTAGGATCCGACCAGCACCGGGCTGTCGGGATTGGTCATGCGCACGATCTGCACGCCCTGTCCCGCGCCCGACCCCTCGGTCACGATGTAGATCCAGTTCCGGTACGACTTCATCTCGCGCCACGGCGAGTTCGGCCCCGTGATGAAGCCGACGCTCACCGGCGCGGCGGGATTGGTGATGCGGTAGATCGCCGTTCCGGCATTGGTCCCGATGATCGCGTACTCGCGGCCGTCGCCGTGGACGTAGCCCCAGCACGAGGAGTAGCCGTAGCCGTTGCCGCCCAGCGGATAGTCATTGGCCTGGGCGAGCAGCTGGACGTTTCGCACCTGAAGGACGGCCGACGCGTCACTCGCGAGCAGGCCAAGGGTTGCGGCGGCGGCGAGGATCACGGGGCGCAGCGAAGGTGCGAAGGACATGGCGGATCTCCGGGCTTAGGAAGGGCACTCATCATAGGGCCCCGCGTGCAGCCTCTGCTAGAGTCCCGGCCCTCATGAACTCGACCCCGAATCGATCTTTCCGGGCCGCGATTCCGTGGCTGGTGCTGGCCCTGGCCGCCTTGCCGGCCGGGTGCGGCAAGGAGTCCACCGTGACTCCGGTGCCGGACTGCGCCGGCATCCACCTGCTGGTGCTCGCGAGCGATCGAAATGTGGCGGCGGGCCTGTTCGACGTCTACCTCTATGACCTGGACGCCGGCGGATTTCGGGTGATCGCGCTCAATTCGACCAGCGCCGACGTCAATCCGGCGATCACGCGAGACGGCGGCGCGATCGCGGTCCAGACCCATCGCGCCATCACCGGGCAGGACGTGAGGGTCTACGACCGCTGCACGGCAAGCTTTCTGGATCGCCCGGAGCTGGCGACCGCGTTCGACGAGAGCGACCCGACCTTCAGCGGTAACGCCAACCTGCTCGCGTTCGTGCGCGATACGCTGGGACACGGACGCCTGCGGGTGCTGGATGGGTTGAATCGGCGTTTCGTACCCCTGCCGCTGCTCGACGCCCAGGCGGCGGGGAACAGCTTCGACGACCACGGCCCGACGCTCGATCAGACCGGGCGCTTGATCGCCTTCACCACCAACCGCGGCGGCAACGACGACGTGTGGATCTACGACCGGACCGGCGACAGCGTGCTGACGTTGCCGGAACTCGCGACCGCGGCGGCCGAACTCGAGCCATCCATCACGCCAGACGGACGTTACCTGGCCTTCGCATCGGATCGGGCGGGCGGCGACGGCGGCTTCGACGTCTATCTCTACGACCTGCAGACCCGGGCCATGGTGGCGACCGCGGGGCTCAACTCACCCGCCGACGATCGTCACCCGGCCGTCAATACCGACGCCGGCCTGATCGTGTTCGAGTCGAACCGCACCGGAACCGGCGCTCAGGGCGGCATCGATGTGTGGAACTACAACCGCTCGGGCGGGGTGGTTGCACAAGGTATTCAGCAGTCGAGCGCGGCATCCGACGTGGATCCCGCGCTCGCGTGGCCGTGAGCGCACGGGCACGCGAACTTCGACCGACCCACTCGACCGGCAATCGAAAGAAGACCTCATGGGCAACTCGATGCGAATGAAGTGTCTCGCCGCACTGCTCGCGGCTGGCCTGATGACATTCACCGGCTGCGCTTCGGACGACGACTCGCCGCTGGCACCCGCGGGTCCCGTCGGCCCCGCGGTGCTGGTCGTCTACGGCTCGAATCGACCGCCGACCGATCCGCTCGGTCAGGACCTGTTCGTGAAGGACCTCTCGTCATCCGAACCCGCGTGGCGGGTCCCGAACGTCAATACCATCAGCGTGGACGGACCGTGCGGCCTGTCGGCCGACGGCAGACTCCTGGCGTTCTTCACCTTCCGCTTCTTCACCGGCAGCATCGGGACGATCGGGCTCTACGACGTCGAGACCGGCTCGATTCGCCTTCCGGTCCAGGTCAGCTCGCTCTTCAACGCGCAAAATCCGGCGCTGAGCGGCGATGGCCACTATCTGGCGGTCCAGGAGCAGGTCGGCGGACCGTTCGAACAGCAGATCGTGCTCGAGGATCTCACCGCCGACACACTGGTGATCCTCCCGAGCATCAACGAGGACCTCGTCGCCAATTTCGATCCGTCGTTGAACGGAGATGGAAGCTTGATCGCATTCGGGTCGAACGGCAGCCGTTCGATCGGTAATTTCGACATCCTGCTCTACTCGGTGCCGGGCGACACGTTCGTTGCGCTGCCGGGACTCAACAGCACGCTCAACGATCTCGCGCCGTCACTCAGCGAGGATGGACGCTACCTGGTGTTTCAGTCGGGACGACTCGGTGGCTCGGGAATCATCGACATCTATCTCTACGATCGCGTCACGTCGTCACTGGTGCCGCTTCCCGGTCTCAACACCGTACTGAGCGAGATCACACCCGCAATCTCGCCCGACGGTCGCTACATCGCATTCACGACCGAATCGGAAGGTGGCGACGACATCGGCTTCTACGACGTCGTGGAACAGAAACGACTGACCGTCGAGGGCGTGAATGATCCGCTGTGGGCGGAAGCACAGGCGACACTCTCACGACGACCGGCGAGGATCGCGAAGTAATCGCAGCGAGTTCGCGTCGCCGACGCGTGACGTTTCCGCGCGCGTACCCACGTCGCGACATCGTCAATCGGGCCTCGCGCGCGTCAAGTGATCTTTGCCCCGCCATTCATCGCGAGAAATTCGCCCTTGCTCGAACATGCGTCACAGGAGTAAAACGCTCGGCACCGTTCGTCACGACCGACTCCTTGCGAGCGAGCGGGAGCACCTTCCTTTCACGCACGCGACAAATGAAGTTCGCAGTGCCGGCCAGCCCGTCGTCAACGAGGCGTGTTTTTCCACCTCCGCGGCGGATTGGCCGTTCGTTCCTGGAAGGGCGAATGGAATCGCGAGGACATGGAGGTCCTGATGGCTATCAGCACCGACGCACCTGCCGCACGCCCCACTGCGAACGCCCCGACCCGTAACGGTCTGCGTGTCGCCCGTCGCTGGACTCAGATCGGCGTCGATCCACTCGACCAGGTCGCCTGGGACCAGCGCCGCACCGTGATCACCAACCCGGACGGGTCGGTGGTGTTTCAGATGGACACGGTCGAGGTGCCGCACGGCTGGTCGCAGCTCGCGACCGACATCGTCGTGAGCAAGTACTTCCGCAAGGCCGGCCTCAAGAACGCCGCGGGTCACGAGACCAGCGTGCGTCAGGTCGTACATCGCATCGCGCACACCATTCGCGTGTGGGGCGAGCGTCAGGGCGGGTACTTCGCAAGCGCGGCCGATGCCGAGGCATTCGAGGCCGAGCTCAAGTACATGCTGGTGCACCAGATCGGCGCGTTCAATTCCCCGGTGTGGTTCAACTGCGGCCTCCATCACGAGTACGGGATCGAGGGCTCGGGCGGAAACTTCTTCTGGGACGAGGCGTCGGCTCAGGTCGGCACGACCGCCGACTCTTATTCGCGCCCCCAGGTTTCAGCGTGTTTCATCCAGAGCATCGGCGACGACCTCATGTCGATCTTCGAGCTCGCACGCAATGAAGCGCGGGTGTTCAAGTACGGATCCGGTACGGGCACCAACTTCTCCAAGCTGCGCGGCCGCATGGAGAAGCTGTCGGGCGGCGGCACGTCTTCGGGCCTCATGTCGTTCCTCGAGGTTCTCGATCGTGGCGCCGGTGCCACCAAGTCGGGTGGAACAACGCGTCGCGCCGCCAAGATGGTGGTGCTCGACGTCGATCACCCCGAGATCCTCGACTTCGTGCGCTGGAAGGTTCGCGAGGAGAAGAAGGTCGCCGCGCTGGTGGCCGCGGGCTACCCGTCCGATTTCAACGGCGAGGCCTACGCCACCGTTTCGGGTCAGAACTCGAACAACTCGGTGCGAGTCCCCGACCGCTTCATGAAGGCGGTGCAGACCGACGGCGAGTGGCAGACCACGTTCCGCACCACCGGCCAGGTCCACGAGACCCACAAGGCGCGCGAAGTGTGGCGCGAGATCTCGGAGTCCGCGTGGGCGTGCGCCGATCCCGGCGTGCAGTACGACGACACGATCCAGAACTGGCACACCTGCAAGGCAACCGACCGGATTAATGCGACGAACCCGTGTGTCACGGGCGACACGCTCATCGCGACCTCGGAAGGTTGGCAGCGGATTGACTCGCTGGTCGGGAAGACCCCTCAAGTGATTGGGGACGATGGAGAGCTTCACCCTGCTGCGAAGGTGTGGAAGACGGGCACCAAGCCGGTCTTCCTGCTCCGTACCGAGGCCGGTCTGGAGTTGCGCCTCACGGGCGACCATCGAGTGCTGACTGCCAACCGCGGCGATGTCGCCGTGCGCGAGCTCTTGAGCAACGACATGCTCCGCGTTTCAGGTGCGGGCTTCGGCGATCTCAAGGTCAAACACGAACTCGCTTACGAATTGGGCCGTGCAATCGCACTTCGTTGTGAGCGAGCCGAAGCCCTGGTCGGAGCAGCCGTTGGGAGCAACGGACACGGAGCCGAGTCCGTTGATGGCCTTCCTGGTGTCACTCAGGAAGAGCTTGACGGCGCCATTCGGGACTATCTGTTGCTCGACGCAGAAGGACGGGCGTGCGGACTCACTCCGAGGGTCAATCAGTTCGACCGCGAGAGTGTGGTCAACTTGCTTCGCGGGTTGTTCTCTCTGGATCCAGCCAATTTCGATTTGAGGCGCGGCTTCCGGGCCGAGCGGCGCGAGCTATTGAGTCAGGTGCAGCTGCTCCTGTTGAACTTCGGGGTTTTGACTTCCGTTAACGAGGACTTCGAGGCCGAGACCGCTGACGGTGCGATCGTCTTCAGGCGCCGCAATGGATCGCGCCTGAGCGTGAGCCGGAATTCGAAGAACTGGTATTCGGGGATTCCCTTCCTTCACCAGATCAAGCCGAGAGACGAGCAACCGGAGAGTGGCGCCACTTTCGGCAACACGATTCCGTTGCCTCGCCTCAGCGTCTGGAGCGACCAGCTGGCGAGCATCGAACCCCTCGGTGAGGAAGACGTCTTCGATCTCACCGAACCGGCCACGAGTCACTTCGTTGCCAACGGCATCGTGGTTCACAACTGCTCCGAATTCGTGTTCCTGGACGACACTGCCTGCAATCTGGCTTCGATCAACCTCATGAAGTTCCTGCAGGCCGACGGCGGCTTCGACGTCGAGAGCTACCGCCACGCGAACCGTGTGTTCTTCCTCGCACAGGAGATCCTGGTCGGGTTCGCTTCGTACCCGACCGAGCGGATCGCGCAGCGCTCGCATGAATACCGGCCGCTCGGACTGGGTTACGCGAACCTCGGCACCCTGCTCATGATGCAGGGCCTGCCCTACGACAGCGATGCCGCACGGGCGTGGGCCAGCTCCATCACTGCGCTCATGACCGGCGAGGCCTACGCCATGTCGGCCGAAATGGCTGCCAGCGTCGGGCCTTTCACCGGCTACGAGCCGAATCGCGACAGCATGCTCGCCGTCATGCACATGCACCGCGACGCGGCGCGCGCGATCGACGCGAATCTGCCGCCCAGAAACTTGCGCGACAGCGCGATCGAGAGCTGGGACCGCGCGGTGACGCTCGGGACACAGCACGGTTACCGGAATTCGCAGGCGACGGTGCTGGCTCCGACCGGCACGATCGGGCTGCTGATGGATTGCGACACCACCGGTGTCGAGCCCGACTTCGCACTGGTCAAGTTCAAGAAGCTCGCCGGTGGCGGCTACTTCAAGATCGTCAACCAGTCGGTGCCGGAGGCGCTGCGGCGGCTCGGCTACGACCACGGTGCGATCGAACGCATCGTGAAGTACGCGATCGGCACCGGGACCTTCGAGGGTGCTCCGCACATCAATCACGAGACCCTGACCACCAAGGGGCTCACCGACTCCGAAATCGCCCGCCTCGAGCAGGCGCTCCCGAACGTGCTCGACGTGCGCTTCGCGTTCGTCCGCGGCCAGCTCACCGACGACACGCTCTCGCGGCTCGGTGTGAGCCAGCAGGAGCGCAGTCGTGCCGGTTGGAATGCGCTCGGCTACCTCGGCTTCACCGATGCGCAGATCGATGCTGCGAATGCCGTGATCTGCGGCTCGCAGTGCGTCGAAGGCGCCCCGGGCCTGCGGCCGGAGCACCTCCCGGTATTCGACTGCGCGAATCGCTGCGGCCCGGCCGGAACGCGCTACATCGAGCCGATGGGACACGTTCGCATGATGGCGGCCGCGCAGCCGTTCATCTCGGGAGCGATCAGCAAGACCGTCAACCTTCCGCACGACGCCGGCGTCGAAGACGTGCAGCGCATCTACGACGAGGGCTGGAAGCTCGGGCTCAAGGCGATCGCGCTCTACCGCGACGGCTGCAAGCTCAGCCAGCCGCTGGCGACCGGCCGCAAAGCCACGGACAGTGCGAGCGACACCGCCAAGATGAGTCGCGAGGGCATCGAAGATCCGAGTGCCGCGCCACCCAAGCTGCGCCGGCGCCGGTTGCCCAAGCGCCGCCACGGCTTCACCCAGGAGGCGCGCATCGCCGGGCACAAGGTGTTCGTGCGCACCGGCGAGTACGAAGACGGAACGCTTGGCGAGATCTTCATCGACATGCACAAAGAGGGCGCAGCGTTTCGCAGCATGATGAATTGCTTCGCCATCTCGGTGTCGATGGGACTGCAGTACGGCGTGCCGCTCGAGGACCTGGTCGATCAGTTCGTCTTCACACGCTTCGAACCGCAGGGGCGCGTCGAGGGCCACGACAATCTCAAGGCCAGCACCAGCGTGATCGACTACGTGTTCCGGGTGCTCGGCATCGAGTACTGCAACCGCTACGACCTGGCGCACATCGTGACCGAGAACATGCAGGGACAGCCGAAGGGACAGGGGCATCCGCCGGTCGGACGCGAACACCAGATCGACGGACTGCTGCACGAAGACACGTCGATGTCCATGATGCCGAGCTCGGCAGGCGAGAATCGCATCAGCAGGGCGGTCTCGAGCAATTCGATCGAGGCGCAGACCAGCAAGTTCTCGGGCGACGCACCGCTGTGCAATCTGTGCGGACACATCACGCTTCGCAACGGCACCTGCTACAAGTGCCTCAACTGCGGGAACTCGCTCGGATGTTCGTGAGCCGTCGCTGAACGACACCGTTTCGCAGTCACCGTGAGTCGCAAGCAGAAGGGCGGGGCCACTCGGTCCCGCCCTCTCGCTTTCTAGGTCCCTGCCTTCTTCTGCCGAGTGTGCTCGAACACACGGTACTTGCCGTCGTCCTCGTCGATCTCGCGTTTGGCGTTCGGAAGTTTGGTCTCGTACCAGGCGAGCACCTGCTCCCGGGAGGCCCTGGTCTCGCACCACCAGTTCATGCCGTAGCTGTAGGAGTCGGCTTCATCGCCCCAGCTCTCGGAACCCATCGCATCCTTGATCTCGGTGCCGGGGTAGAGCGGAATCGTGGTCGCGTAGACGGCGTACTGAGCGGCCTCCGCGCTCCAGCGCGCGGACTGCAGCGCGCAACCGATCGGCCGACGCCGCTCGAGACTGAAGGGATCCGAGAGCTAGTGGCGACGGGCTGCGACCGCCGGCTCGAGCTCGACCAGAAACAGATGCTCGCGATTGTGCGACGCGTTGGGTGTTCCGACTTTGCGCCCCTTGCCGTCGTAGATCCAGATCTGGTGCCCGATGTAGGAGCGATGTTCGATCGCGCGCTCGGTTACGCGCAGCCCGCACGGACGGGGCGCTCGCGGAGCCCACAGTTTCAGATACGCCATCTGGACACAGGTGGTCGAGTCCACGCGGTCGTCGGCTTCGAGCAGGCCGGTCAGCGCGACCGCCTCGAGTGCGGGTTCCAGCGCGAGCCACGCGATGCGCTCACGAATCGCCTCGATGCGTGCATCGTTTTCGGGCCTGAAGAACCGCGAGCGCACGCAGTAGGTGTCGGTGAACCAGCCGGCCGACCCCGGAAGCGTGTCGAGCTCCGAGATGACGCGCTCGGCGGACGCAAGCCGGCGCCGGGAATCCACACCGGCATAACAACGCGCGAGCGTGGCCGCGTAAGCATTGTGGTCGTTTGCGTGAACGCGGTACCGTGCCCGCTTGAATGTCTGCGCGACGCGCGAAGTCCCAGAAAACAGATCCAGCACCGAGGAGACGTCGGGGAGCGGGCGCACGGTTGCGAGGATGTGCGGCAGCAGCACCCGCTTCGACCCCAAATACTTGATCAACACGCCTCCGCCAAGCGGTCTTTGAATCGGGCATGCGGACCACAGCATGCACAAACATGAATTCCAGAGAGACAATATGAATCCATTTGCGACTCGAATCTCGTTGTCGACACTGATACTCACCTCGTCACTTCTGGCGATTGTTGTCACGTCGCTCGATGCGGCGACTCCGCCTCCGCTGATTCCACGCAGCGTGTTGTTCGCGAATCCCCGCGTGAACGATCCGGTGCTCTCGCCGGACGGACTGCGCCTTGCGTGGTGCGAGGCCGATGCGCAAGGACGACTGCGCCCACGCGTCGTGACGCTCGGCGCACGCGACACCGTTTCGTATCTCGAAACCGAGCGCGCCGACGTGCAGGCGGTGGAATGGGCAGGCGACGGGCGCCACCTGCTCTATCGGCTCGATCAGAACGGTGACGAGAACTGGCACCTGTGGGCGCTCGATACCCGCACCGGAAAGACGCGCGATCTGACGCCGTTTCGCGGCGTACGGGCCGAAGACTTCTGGGTGAGCGCAAAGGTACCGAACGAAGTTCTGGTCGGACTCAATCGACGCGATGCGCGACTGTTCGACGTCCATCGCATCGACCTGACCACCGGAAAGATCACACTCGAAGCCACGAACCCCGGCCACGTCGTGAGCTGGGCCGTGGATCGTGATTTCAAGGTGCGCGCGGCGGTCGCGCTCGATCCTCGGACCTCCGACACCATCCTGCTCGGACGCAGCAAGGGCGATACGGCGTGGCGTGCGCTGCAGTCGTGGGCGTTCGCTAACGCGTCGAGTGATCGCTACCAGCGCATTCTCGGCTTTCGCGCCGATGGCGAGGCGATCTACGTGCAGCATCCGATCGCGCGCAACACCACGCGCATCTCCGAGCTGCCGATGCGCGGAATGCGCGAGCGCGAGCTGACCTCGTCGAACCCCGAGGCCGACATCTGGAACATCGCGGACTTCGCCGGCGCCTCGAGCCGCGCCGCGGTGCTGCTCAATCCGCGCACCGGACGCCCCGAAGCGTGGGCCACGTACGCGCTCAAGCCCGAATGGAAGGCGATCGACGCGGCGCTTGCGCCCGATCTCGAAGCGCTCGGCGCTCAGAACGGCGGCGTCTTCCAGGTCGTTTCCCGCGACACCTCCGCTCAGCGCTGGGTGGTCTACTACGAGCGCGACACCGCAGGCGGCCTCTTTGTTCTCTACGAGCGCGCCACCCGCACTTCGACGCCGTTGTTCGTCTCGCGCCCGGAACTCGCGGGGCTCAGCCTCTCGCCGATGCAGGCGCTGCGCATTCCCGCTCGCGACCGCGCCTCGCTGCCGTGCTACCTCACGCTCCCGGTCGGCGAGCCCGCGACCGGGCTTCCGATGGTGGTGCTGGTGCACGGGGGACCGTGGCATCGTGACGAGTGGGTGTTCGACCCGATGGTGCAGTGGCTCGCCAATCGCGGCTACGCCGTGTTGCAGGTGAACTTTCGCGGCTCGACCGGGTTCGGTGTCCAGTGGCTCAATGCCGGGGATCTGCAGCTCGGCCCCGGCCGCATGCTTCAGGACGTGGTCGATGCGGCGCGGTGGGTCGCCCGTGAAGGCATCGCCGATTCGACACGCATGGGGATCATGGGCGGGTCCTACGGCGGCTACGCCACGCTGTCGGCGCTCGCGTTCTTCCCCGGCACCTTCGCGTGCGGCATCGACGAAGTGGGCCCGAGCGACATGAAGACGCTGATCAGCTCGTTCCCGCCCTACTGGGCCGCGCGCAAGCAGCGCTGGCTCAATCGCGTGGGTGACGTGCTCAGTGACTCGACGCTCAACCGGAGCATCTCGCCGCTCTACCACGCCGACGCGATTCGCGCTCCGTTGCTGATCGGGCACGGCGTCAATGACCCGCGCGTGAAGCTCGCCGAGTCGACCGCGATCGTGAAGGCGCTGCGGGCACGCAAGGGCGAGGTCGAGTTCGTGGTGTATCCCGATGAAGGGCACGGCATCGGCAAGCCGGCGAATGCCACCGACTTTGCGGCCCGCATCGAGCGCTTCCTGGCCACGCACCTGAAGGGTCGCGCCGAACCGTGGAAGGACACCCCGGGCACCAGCGCGCAGATCAGGTAGCGCGAGTCGATCGTCCGGTTGTGGGATTCCGCGTCCCGCAATCGGACGAGGCGACGCTCCCCGCTGCCGCGCCCGCTGGCGCGGCCCCGTTGCCGCGCAACACGATAGGCGCGAGCGCGTACTCGGCACGACTCTTCTAATAGAGACGGCCGGGGGCGCATGGCCCCATCAAGGAGCGCGCTCTGGACATTCCTCGCGAAAAAAAGAAGGACCCGCGCAGGCCGTGGTTGATCGCGGCGATCGTCGTGGGTGTGCTGGTCAGCCTGCTCGGGCTCTCGCGACTCGGCCCCGCCTCGCCACAGCTCGAGAAGGCCACGCTGCTGATCGACGTGGTCAAGCGCGGCGAGCTGGTGCGCCGCGTGCACGGCAACGGCACGCTGGTACCCGAGAATCAGCGCTTCGTTTCGGCCCTCACCGCAGGGCGCGTCGAGCAGGTGCTGGCGCGTCCGGGTTCGCCGGTCGAAGCCAGCACCATTCTGATCGAGCTGAGCAATCCCGATGTCCAGCTCGAAGCGCTCGACGCCGAGCGCCAGCTCAAGCTGGCCGAGGCCGAACTGGCGAGCGTGCGCTCGAGTCTCGAGACCGCGAAGCTGATTCAAGAGGGCTCGCTCGCCAGTTCACGCACCGAACTGCGTGAGGCCGAGCGCGCCGTTGCGGTCGCTGAACGACTCGCTCAGGACGGACTCAACTCGACCATGGACGTCGACCGTGCGCGCGATCGTCTCGAAGAGGCGAAGGAGCGCAACACCGGCGAGAAGCGCCGCACGGTGGTGGCGAGCGAGGCGTTCCTGGCGCAGATCGAGCTGCGCAAGGCCGACGTCGAGCGGCTGCGCGCGATCGCTCGCTTTCAGCGCGAGCGGGTCGCGAGCATGCAGGTGCGCGCCGGTGCCTCCGGCACCGTTCAGGAACTGTCGCTCGAGCCCGGGCAGTGGGTGCAGTCCGGCCAGCGGCTTGCGCGCGTCGCCTCGTCGGAGCGCTTGAAGGCGGTGTTGCAGGTGGTCGAGACCCAGGCGCGCGATCTCACGCTCGGGCTGCCGACCACCGTCGATACCCGCGACGGCGTCGTCACCGGCCGCCTGTCGCGCATCGATCCCGGCGCACAGAACGGCTTCGTCAACGTCGACGTCACCCTTTCGGACTCGCTGCCGCGCGGCGCGCGTCCGGACATGAGCGTCGAGGGCACGGTCGAGATCGAAAAACTCGACGACGTGGTCTCGGTCGGCCGCCCGGCGCTGGGCGAGAGCGAGACCACGACGCGGATGTTCAAGTTGTCCGCGGATGGTCACAGCGCGATCCGCGTATCGGTCCGCCTCGGGCGGGCATCCTTCAATGCCGTCGTGATCGAGTCGGGGTTGGTCCCCGGCGATCGCGTGATTCTTTCCGACATGAGCCAGTGGCAGCACGTCGATCGCGTGCGCCTCAAGTGATGACTCCCCGCACCGGAACTTCCGAGGATTACTCCATGACCGTGACCCCGCAGGAACCCGCCGTGAAGCCGATGCCCGCCCGTTCGACCACCGACGCGAGAGCCGCGACCCCGATGCTCCGCATGCAGGGAGTCTCCAAGGTGTTCACAACCGAGGACGTCGAGACGCACGCGCTCTCGGGCGTGCACCTCGAGGTGAAGCGTGGCGAATTCCTGTCGATCACCGGCCCGTCGGGATGCGGCAAGTCCACGCTGCTCTCGATCCTCGGACTGCTCGACTCGCCCAGTGGCGGCGAGTACTGGCTCGACTCGCGCGCGGTGCACGCGCTCAGGCCGGTCGACCGCGCGCGGATCCGCAATCGCCAGATCGGTTTCATCTTCCAGAGCTTCAACCTGATCGGCGATCTGACGGTGGCCGAGAACGTCGAGCTGCCGCTCACCTATCGTGGACTGCCCACCGCGGATCGCCGCAAGCGGGTTCAGAACGCGCTCGAACGGGTCGGCATGCTGCATCGCGTCAATCATCTTCCGACCCAGTTGTCGGGCGGGCAGCAGCAGCGCGTGGCCGTGGCACGGGCGCTCGCGGGCGATCCCGCGATCCTGCTCGCCGACGAGCCGACCGGAAACCTCGACTCGACCAACGGCGAGGCGGTCATGGAGCTGATGCGCGAGCTTCACCGCGCCGGCACCACGATCTGCATGGTGACGCACGATTCGCGGTTCGCGCGCTACGCCTCGCGGGCCGTGCATCTGTTCGACGGTCGCGTGGTGAGCGAGAAGGAGGAGCGCTAGATGGACACGTTCCTCCAGGATCTCCGCATCGGCTGGCGCGGCCTCGCGCGCACCCCCGGATTCACGGCCGTCGTGGTGCTGGTCATGGCGCTCGGGATCGGCGCGAATTCGATGGTGTTCGGGATCACGAATTCATTGCTGTTCCGCAAGACCCAGTACTTCGACGAGCAGCGTTCGGTTTCGCTGTATCGCACCATCCCCAAGCAGAACGAACGCCGGAGCGAATGGTCGATGCCCGACTTCCGCGACGTGCGCGAGCGGGTGAAGTCCTACGAAGCGATCGGCGGGTTCACCGGCTGGCAGGCCTACGTAACGCTCGGGCGCGAGCCGGAGCGCTTCGAGGCGGCACTCGTGAGCCCCGGGCTGATGCGCGTGTTCCAGGCTCCGCCGGTGCTCGGCCGCGAGTTCACGACCCTCGAGGAAGAGAAGTCGCGAGCACTCGGTGTGGTGATGATCAGCGAGCGCATGTGGCGCGAGCGCTTCAACTCGGATACCGCGGTGCTCGGCCGCACGCTCAAGGTCAACGGCCGCGTGCGCGAGATCGTCGGCGTGGCCGCGGTGAATTTCCGCTACCCGGACAACTCCGACTTCTTCGTGCCGCTCTACTACGATCCGACGGAGGATTCGCGCGAGGCTGACTACATCGACATCGTCGCGCGGCTCAAGCCCGGCGTCACCATTCCGCAGGCGAATGCCGAGATCGAAGCGATCGCAGCGGACCTCTCGAAGCAGTATCCGCGCCCCGACGCCGTGCTGTCCGCGCGGGTGGCGAGCTTCCGTGAAGAGTTCGTGGACGACGTCGGCCCGATGCTCGCGGTGCTGATGGCGGCGGTCGGATTCGTGCTGCTGATCGCGTGCGCGAACGTGGCGAACCTACTGCTCGCCCGCGGCGCCGGCCGCCAACGCGAGATCGCGCTGCGCTTCGCACTCGGCGCCACCCGCGGCCGCATCGTGCGCCAGCTGCTCACCGAGAGCATCATCGTTTCGCTGCTCGGCGGACTGTTCGGCATCCTGCTCGCCGTGTGGGGTCGCGACCTGGTGCTGTCGTCGATTCCGCTGCCGCTGCCGTTCTGGATGGACTTCTCGACCGATCCGAACACGCTGCTGTTCACGATCGGCGCCTCGATGCTCGCGGCACTGCTCGCGGGCCTCGCGCCGGCGCTGCAGACCTCGCAGGTCGACGTGCACGAGGCGCTCAAGGAAGGCGGCCTGCACGGCACCTCGGGC
This sequence comes from Candidatus Eisenbacteria bacterium, assembly GCA_013140805.1. NCBI lineage: Bacteria > Candidatus Eiseniibacteriota > Candidatus Eiseniibacteriota bacterium. Next base: position 6,803 of record JABFRW010000152.1, on the reverse strand, counting down.
CGCGGCCGCAGCCGGTTGCGCAGCACGCTGGTGGTGGCCGAGATCGCGCTCGCGCTGGTGCTGCTGACCGGTTCGGGCCTCATGATTCGCAGCTTCCTCAACATGGCGAACCAGCGCAGCTCGGTGAAGACCGAGGGGCTCATGACCGGGCGCTTCACCATGCCGATCGCCGTCTACGCGAGTCAGGAATCCAAGCTCGCGTTCACCGACGGCCTCATGCAGCAGATGCGCGCGCTGCCGGGCGTCGAAGCGGTGAGCGCGATCCAGGCGTTGCCGCTGTCGCGGAATGCGTGGAACCGCAACTTTCGACTCGACGGCGATGCGACCGGCCCCGACGCGCCGCGACGCGTCACCTACTATTCGATCGTGCGCCCCGAGTACTTCAAGACCATGGGCATCGAGATGACGACCGGCCGCGACTTCACGGCACTCGACGATTCGACCACGCAGAAGGTCGCGATCGTGAGCGAGACTGCGGCGCGCACGCTGTGGCCCGGCAAGGATCCGATCGGCCAGCGCTTCAACTGGGGCGCCGAGGACACGACCGGCTGGAAGACCGTGATCGGCGTGGTCAGCGACGTCTACCAGCACATCGAGGGCAAGCGGCCCCCGGTCACGATCTACGTGCCGCACATGCAGGACCCGCAGCAGACGCTCACGCTGGTGGTGAAGCACACCAACCCGCCGGGCGCGATGATCGGCGCAATGCGCCGCACGCTGCTCGCACGCGACGGCGACATGCCGCTCTACGAAACGCGGACCATGGACGAGTCGGTCACGTTCGCGCTGTGGGAGAACCGCCTGTGGGCATCGCTCATGTCGGTGTTCGCGACCCTCGCGCTGGTGATCGCCGCGATCGGCATCTACGGCGTGATGGCCTACAGCGTGGCGCAGCGCACCCAGGAGATCGGAATTCGCATGGCGCTCGGCGCGGTGCGCAAGGACGTGATGGGCATGGTGCTCGGCCAGGCGCTCAAGCTCACGCTGATCGGCGTCGGCATCGGCCTCGCGGGTGCCTACGGCATGACGCGCCTGATGGCGAGCGTTTTGTTCGGCGTCAGTCCGAACGATCCCCCCACGTTCGTCGGAGTCACGTTGATCCTCGCGTTCAGCGCGCTGCTGGCGGCATGGGTTCCGGCCGATCGAGCCACCCGCGTGGATCCGATGGTGGCACTTCGTTCCGAGTAAATCGACGTCACTTCACTTCGCGAGCGCTCCCCGCGCAGCCGGATTCGGAGGATTCATGCGGAACGTGTCGCGCTTCTTCGCTGCATCGTTGCTGATCGTGTGTGCCGCGGTGGCGTCTCCCCAGGGCGCTGCCGCGGATGAGATCGATCGACTGATCGAGCAGGGCCGTTACCGGCTCGCTCGCACCCGCCTTGAAGCCGTGGTTGCGGCGCGTCCAAACGACGCGCGCGAGCAGGCACGACTGGCCGGGTTGCTGCAGCAGTTCGGCGAACTCGACCGCGCGGCCGCGGCCGGCGAGAAAGCCGTCGCGCTCGCACCGAACGACGCGCAGGCACACTGGGCGCTCGCCTCGGTGCTCGGCGAAAAGGCACAGAAGGCCGGCACGCTGCAGCAGCTCGGACTCGCGCGACGCTTCAAGAAAGAGGCGGAACGAGCGGCGGAACTCGACCCCAAACACTTCGACTCGCGCATCGGGCTGATGGTGTTCCACCTCGAAGCGCCGGGCATCGTGGGCGGCGACAAGAAACAGGCGAAAGCGTTGCGCGACCAGATCGTCGCACTCGACCCCGCGCGCGCGTGGCAGGCACGCTCGCGCTTCGCGGCGGAGAGCCGCGACACCCACGCGCTCGCCGCGATCTATCGCGAGGCGGTCAAGCAGAACCCGCGCGACTATTCGGCGCACATCACGCTGGCGTCCTACCTGTCACCGCCGTGGCGCTCGGAACGCGGCGAGACCGAACGAGTCGCCCGCGAAGCACTAGCGATCGACCCCGAGCGCAGTGCCGCCTACGCATTGCTCGCCCAGGTGCTCGCGAACCAGAAGCGCTGGGACGAGCTCGATGCGCTGCTGGCCGAGGCCGCGGCGAAGTTTCCGGACGGTCGCGGGCCCCAGTACCAGGCTGCGCGCGTCACGCTGCAGTTCGACGCCGAGGCCGCGCGCTCCGAGAAGTGGCTGCGCTACTACCTGGCCGTTCCGCCCGAACCCGGCAGCCCCACGCACGCGGCCGCGCGCTGGCGGCTCGCCCAGGCAATCGAGAAGCAGGGGCGACGCGACGAAGCAATCGCCGAGTTGAAGGCCGCCGTGGCACTCGATCCCAAGTTCGAGCCCGCGCGGAAGGAATTAAAGCGGCTCAAGTCGTAGCGCCGCCATGGAACCGCGTTGGCGACCCGGGACACACGCGGCTAGTCTCCGCGCCGTGACCGCATCCGAAGCGAAGCCCGCGCGCGTCCTGATCGCCGACGACGACCCCGACGTCCTCGCCGCGTTGCGCCTGCTGCTGCGCGGCGAGGGCTTCGAGGTGTTCGCCGTCACCTCACCCGCAGCGGTCATCGAAGCGGTCGAGAGCGCCGACTTTGACGCCGCCCTCGTGGACTTGAACTACGCGCGCGACACCACCTCGGGGCGCGAAGGCATCGAGCTGGTGACGCGCCTGCGCTCGCACGACCCGACGCTGCCGGTGATCGTGATGACCGCGTGGGGCAGCGTCGAAGGTGCCGTCGCGGCGGTGCGCGGTGGCGCTCGCGACTACGTGCAGAAGCCGTGGGACAACGGGCGGCTGCTTGCCACGCTGCGCACCCAGATCGAGCTGGCGCAGGCACTGCGCCATGGTCGGCGGCTCGAGATCGAGAACCGCCTGCTGCGCCGCGACGACGCACCGCCCATGATCGCCGAATCGGCCGCCATGCAGCCGGTGCTCGACCTGATCGCGCGCGTCGGGCCGAGCGACGCGAACGTGCTGGTGACCGGCGAACACGGCACCGGCAAGGAGCTGGTCGCGCGCATCCTGCACACCGCCTCGCCGCGCGCCGCGCGCGCGATGGTGACCATCAACGTGGGCGGGCTCTCGGAGGGCGTATTCGAAAGCGAGCTGTTCGGGCACGAGCGCGGCGCCTTTACCGGCGCGCGTGCCGAGCGCGTGGGGCGCTTCGAGCTGGCCGACGGCGGCACCCTGTTCCTGGACGAGATCGCGAACGTGCCGCTCACGCAGCAGGCTAAGCTCCTGCGCGTGCTGCAGACCGGTGAGTTCGAGCGCGTCGGCTCCTCGCGCACGCGTCGCACGTCGGTGCGCCTGGTGTCCGCGACCAATGCCGATCTTCGCACCGAGGTCGAAGCCGGGCGATTCCGCGAGGACCTGCGGTTTCGCATCAACACAGTCGAAATCCACCTGCCGCCGCTACGCGATCGCCGCGACGACATTCCGCTGCTCGCCGCGTCGTTCCTGGAACGCCACGCGCAGCGTTACGGCAAGAAGCTGGTGGGATTCGAAACCGAAGCGGTGCGCGCGCTGCTCGCGCACCCGTGGCCCGGCAACGTGCGCGAACTCGATCACTCGATCGAGCGCGCGGTGCTGCTGGCCCGCGGCGACGAGGTGCGCGTCGATGAGCTGGGCCTGGGTCCGGTGCCGGCCGGCGGGCCGCAGGCCCTCGAGCAGCTGACGCTCGACGAAGTCGAGCGCGAATTGATCCGCCGCGCGCTCAAGCGCTGCGACGGCAACGTCAGCGAAGCCGCGCGCGCGCTCGGACTCTCGCGCAGCGCGCTCTACCGGCGTCTCGAACGTCACGGGCTGTGACGCCGATGGCGCGCCGGCCGCCTCACGAGAACCAGATCGCCTGGCTGTCGCTCGCGACCGGCGCCCCCGCGCTGCTGCTGGCGATGCTGTTCACATGGTCGTCTCACCTGACCGGACACGCCAAGTTCACGCTCACTCTGCTGTGCGCGATTGGATGGCTCGGCGGAGCACTGTGGTTGCGTGCGCGCGTGATGCGCCCGCTCCAGACCCTTTCGAATCTCATGGCCGCGCTCCGCGAAGGCGACTATTCGATTCGCGCGCGCGGCGCCGAGCCCGATTCACCGCTGGGGCTCGCGTTCTTCGAAGTGAACGCGCTCGCCGATTCGCTCCGCGGCCAGCGCCTCGATGCACTCGAAGCCGTCGCACTGCTGCGCCACGTGATGGAAGACCTCGAAGTCGCGATCTTCGGCTTCGATCCCGACCGGCGACTGCGCCTCATCAATGCCGGCGGTGAAGCGCTGCTCGCGCTACCGGCCGAACGAGCGCTCGGGTCCGACGCGGGGTCCCTCGGCCTTGCTCAGGCTCTCGAGGGCGAGACGCCTCGGCTCACCGACTGGTCGCTCGCGGGTCGCAGCGGGCGCTGGGAACTGCGGCGCGGCGCCTACCGCTGGGAAGGTCGACCGCATCAACTGGTCGTGCTCTCGGACCTCACGCGCACACTGCGCGAAGAAGAGCGCGACGCGTGGCAGCGGCTGATCCGGGTGCTGAGCCACGAGATCAACAACTCGCTCGCGCCCATTCAATCGATCGCGGGGAGCCTCGGCAGTCGCCTCGCGCGCACCGATACCTCGGCCGCCGATCCGGCGATCGTCGCGGACTTCACCGAAGGCCTCGGTGTGATCGAGGCACGCGCGGGCGCCCTTGGGCGCTTCATCCAGGCCTACGCGACGCTCGCGCGGCTGCCACAACCGTCTCCGCGTCGCATCGACGTGCCCGCCTGGGTGCGGCGCGTGACTGCGATCGAGACGCGCGTGCTGGTCGAAGTGACCGGCGGGCCCGAGCTGACGCTGAGCGCCGACCCGGACCAGCTCGATGCGCTGCTCATCAATCTGGTGCGAAATGCGGCCGATGCCGCGCTCGAAACGAGTGGCGGTGTGCGCGTGGCGTGGCGCGCAAGCAACGGCACGTTCGAGCTGACCGTCGAGGACGACGGCCCCGGGCTGCCGAACCCGAGCAATCTGTTCGTGCCGTTCTTCACCACCAAGCCCGAGGGCTCGGGAATCGGACTGTCGCTGTGTCGCCAGATCGTCGAAGCGCACGGCGGCATGATCGCGCTGGCCAACCGCCCCGGCGCGCGCGGAGCGGTCGCAACCGTGCGACTGCCGTCGGGCGTGCTCGCGGAGTAGCGAGCCCGCGTTTGCCATGCGCGAGACGCTGCGGCACATTGCGCCGCCATGACCCGAGCCACCGCCGCACCTCGCCCCCGCGGCCTCGCCGCACTCTTCGCCCCGAATCGCCTGCTTCAGTGGCTGCTCGTGTTCGTGCCGCTCGCGGTACTCGCCGAGTGGCTCCACTGGGGCCCGATCATGGTGTTCAGCTTCGCGTGCGTGGCAATCATTCCGCTCGCCGGGCTGATGGGCGAAGCCACCGAGCAGCTCTCGGCGCGACTCGGCGCCGGCATCGGCGGGCTGTTGAACGCCACGTTCGGCAATGCCGCCGAGCTGATCATCGCGCTGGTGGCGCTGCACCGCGGGCTCTACGACGTGGTCAAGGCGAGCCTCACGGGCTCGATCATCGGCAACATCCTGCTGGTGCTCGGCGCCTCGCTGATCGCGGGCGGCCTCAAGCGCGAACGCCAGCACTTCGATCGCTCGGCCGCGGCCGCCGGCTCCACCTTGCTGGCGCTCGCCGCGATCGGACTCGTGGTGCCCGCGGTGTTCCACTTCGCGGCCGAGACCGCGGTCGCCGAGCGACGGCTCACGACGCTCAAGGAAGTCGCGATCGAGCGCAGCCTGTCGCTCGAGATCTCGATCGTGCTGTTCATCGTCTACGTGTTGAGCCTGGTGTTCAGCCTGCGCACCCACAAGCACCTCTACGCGGGCCAGCCTCACGCCGAGGCGCACGAAGAGCCCGCCCCCGGCAGCAAGCCGACCCGTGCGGTGGTGACACTGCTGCTCGCGACCGCGGTGATCGCGTGGATGAGCGAGCTGCTGGTCGGTGCCGTGGAAGCGGCGGCGCATGTGATGGGGCTGACCGAAGTGTTCGTCGGCGTGATCGTTGTCGCCATCATCGGCAATGCCGCCGAGCACTCGACCGCCATTCTCGTGGCCGCCAAGAACAAGATGGACCTGGCGCTCAACATCGCGATCGGCTCGAGCATTCAGATCGCGCTGTTCGTGGCCCCGCTGCTGGTGTTCGTCTCGTACTTCATGCCGCACGGCCCGATGGACCTGCGCTTCACGTTGTTCGAGGTGCTGGCGGTGGCGGTGGCCGTCGCGGTCGTGAACATGGTCGCGCAGGACGGCGAATCGAACTGGCTCGAAGGCGCGTTGATGCTGGCGGTGTACGCGGTGCTGGCGATCGCGTTTTTCTTTCTGCCGTAGGGCACGCGAACAGCCGCAAGCCGGCCCCTGCGCGCCACACCCAGCCAAGGAACATGGGCATCTCGGGCGTGCGCTGTGACCGTAGGCCCCACGCTGGACTGTCGTCACATCCGACGGTTCCCCCGACCGTAAGGCACGCTCACTTCACGCGGGCGACAACACCCTAGTAGAACGGGGCCAGACGCGTGCAGGCCCGAGAATTGCCATGTTGACGCCGACTGAGACTCGGAGGCTCGAATGCTTCTACTCGTCGTCGTTGCGTCACTGGTCGTAGGCGTTGGGCTCTGGGAGATGCCCTACAGTTTCTACATGCTTCTGAGAACTACTCTGTGCTTGACGAGCGTGGTTGGGTTCATCGCCGCGCGTCGCATGTCAGTCGATAGTGCAACGCGCTTTCTGTAATTTCACAGGTTCCTACCTGTCGCTCTCTGCGTTGATGTAGGTCCGTTCGGTTTCCCACTCGTCACTGGCTTCGGCGAGGATGGCGGTGACGAGTCTCAGC
>JABFRW010000151.1 GCA_013140805.1 Candidatus Eisenbacteria bacterium | reverse complement strand
AGGCGAGCCCGATCGTGTGGCCCGACTCGACCGCGTGGGTGGCGAGTGCCGGGGCGGACTTCTACTTCGGCTCTCACTCCTTCGCGAGCCTCGATGTGATCCGGGATCCGAGAGCCGACGGTCTGTGGGTCGTCCCGATGCGCGTCCGGCTCGCCTCGGAGCGCAATGACTGGCTGCAGCTCACGATTTCGCCCGCCAGCCGCCGCTCGTTCGGGGCCTCTCTGGACGGCGCCTGGGGCATGCTGCGCCTCGGACTCGAGCGCAACAGTCGCTACGACTTCACCAGCCGCGACAACCTGATCTTCACGCTCGGACTCGAGCGGGAGCTGTCTCGCAGCGAGTGATCCGAGCCCCCGCGCGTCGCGAAAATCACATGAAACCGGTTTCAGGACCGTGCAATCTGCGGATTTCCTTTGACTGCTTCACGATAGCCTGACAGAGTGAACGGTGGTTCCGGGAGAACTGCCGATCACGAACGAGCGTGGACGGCGATTTCGACCTTGCGGGCGGCCCTGCTTGCCCGTTGGAGGGATTCCCATGCGCTATCGCTTCTCGCTGGCCGCCACCCTCACGATGATCGCGGCCCTCGCCGCCACGACCGCATTTGCGGCGAAGCCTGCTCCGGAGATCACTGAACTCCAGGGCCAGACGCTGGAAAGCGTTCAGGTCGGCCCGCCGCGTACCGGTCAGGCTACCTGCCAGCTCGGTGTCACGGGTGCGGCTGCGTTCAACATCAACTATCTGCTCCCGCCGAACGACGAGTACTTCACGCTCATCGATCCGGCGAGCTGCGGCTGCGCGAATGGCGCGGTTCAGCTGAACAACATCAACATCGCTCTGCAGTTCCCGGTTGCATGTACCCAGCCGGTGCAGATCAGCGTCGTCGGAGCGAGCGGTGATGCCGCTTGCTACTTCCCGAACCCGGCGTCGGTGATTTGCCAGCCGGTCAACTACAACCTGGCGCCTGGCGCGGCCGGCAGCTTCCTGTTCACGATGGCGCTGGCGCCTGGCTGCTGTGTCAGCGGTCCGGTGTTCATCCGCGTGAGCTTCGTGTCGGGCGGCGTGGGCTGCAACACCAGCGCGACGATTCCGCGTCTGATCACGACCGCCGCGTGCGTGCCGTGCACCAGCTACAACATCTACCCGGGCGGCAACGACGAGCTGTGCGACGTCGGCTTCCCTGGCAACCCGATCATGTTCTCGGATGCCGATTGCTGTGGCGCGACCCCGACCAAGCTCGGTTCGTGGGGCGGGCTGAAGATCAACTACCGGTAGTTCACCGGCAGGTCGTACCGATTCACTCGCAACGGCCACCTCGCTCGTCGAGGTGGCCGTTGTGACGTGTGGAACCTGGAGGGAACCTCGTGTCCGACCCCACGATTCTCGAGCGCCTGCAAGCCGACATGACCGCAGCCATGAAGGCCAAGGATGCCGACACGCTCGGCACTCTGCGCATGCTCAAGTCGGCGCTCATGGAAGCGAAGACCCGCAAGCCCAAAGACGCCACGCTCAGCGCCGACGAAGAGATCGAGGTGCTGCAGCGCTACGCCAAGAAGCGCCGCGAAGCGATCGAGGAGCTGAAAAAGCTCGGCCGCGACGACCTCGCCGCACGCGAGGAGGTCGAGATCGTGGTGACGACGCGCTACCTGCCGCTGGCGATCAGCGAGGACGAGCTGCGTGCGATCGTGAAGGCCGCCGTCGTTTCGACCGGAGCCCTGAGCCCGCGCGAAATGGGCAAGGTCGTGAGCGCGGTGATGCCGCAGGTCAGGGGCCGCACCGAGGGCGGCACCGTGGCGCGACTGGTCAAGGAAGCTCTGGGGGGCTGAGGCCCGCCGAGTCGAGCGCGGGTTCCGCCGCCGGCATCGGCTCGGGCGGCGAGAGCTCCATCGAATCCGCGGGCGCGGCGTCTGGCCGCTCGGCAGGCGGAAGCCCGAGCGCCTGATTCGTCTGTTCGGCCGTCAGCGCTCCGCGCCGCTCGAGTCGTCGCGCGATCATCCGGATGCGCCGCTCGATGCGCTTCGAAGGTGCGACCGGCGAGAAGCGACGCGGGTTGATGATCACCGCCGCCAGTGCCGTCGCTTCGCGTGGCGTCAGCTCGCTCGCCGAGTGGCCGAACCAGTGGCGCGCCGCGGCATCGGCCCCGTAGACGCCATCGCCCCACTCGATCAGGTTCAGATAGAGCTCGAAGATGCGCCGCTTGCTGAGGGCGCGTTCGAGGCGCCACGCGAGCACCATCTCGGTGAGCTTGCGGGTCAGCGTGCGCTGATCGCTCAGGTACAGATTGCGCGCCAGCTGCTGCGTGATCGTGCTGCCGCCCCGCACCACCTTGCGCGCTTCGAGATTGGCGCGCGCCGAGACGCGCAGCTCGTTCCAGTCGAGCCCGCCGTGGGCGAAGAATGCGTCGTCCTCGGCGATCAGCACTGCGCGACGCAACAGCGGCGAGAGGCGCTCGTAGCCGAGCCACCGCTGGCGGATCGCGTGCGGCCGCCCGGCCCGCTGCGCCTGCGCCTCGCGCGTGCGCATGAGCGAGGTGCGACTCGGCACCCGCGTCGCGAGCGATTCGACCGGATACCGGAACGCATCCAGCAATGCCCAGACCAGCAACGCCACGCACGCGAGTGCTGCCATCACCGACACGACGCGCACCGCGCGGGAAAGGCTCATGGCGCGCGATCGTACACGCTTGTGAGTGGCGCGATCAGGTTCCTATACTGCGCCACTTCGAAACGCAGTCCGCCTCACCCGAACCCGGATCGAGCGACCGCCATGGCGACCACTTCCGCAGCGCCTCCCCAGAACCTGCTCGTCGAAACGCGCGGCGCGGTCACGATCGTGACCGTGAACCGGCCAGAAGTCCTGAACGCGCTCAACCGCGCGACTCTGATCGAGCTGGACGCGGCGGCCCAGACGTTCGTCGAAGATCCGGCGCAGCACGCGCTGATCGTGACCGGGCAGGGGGAGAAGAGCTTCATCGCCGGCGCCGACATCGCGGAGCTGGCAGCGCTTGATTCGCGCGGGGCCGTCGAGGCGTCGCGCTTCGGCCAGCGCGTCTACGACCGCTTCGAGCTGTCGCCCAAGCCCGTGATCGCCGCGATCAACGGCTACGCACTCGGCGGCGGGTGCGAGCTGGCGCTCGCCTGTCACCTGCGCATCGCGTCCGAGAACGCGGTGCTCGGGCTCCCTGAGGTGACGCTCGGCATCATCCCGGGGTACGGCGGCACTCAGCGGCTCCCGCGACTGATCGGGCCGGGACGGGCACTCGAGCTGATGCTGACCGCGCGGCGTGTGAAGGCCGACGAAGCCGAGCGAATCGGGCTCGTCAATCGGGTGGTGCCGCGCGATCAGCTGCTCGACGAGGCCGAAAAGCTCGCCCTGGCGATCCTCAAGAACGGGCCGCTGGCAATCGCCGCAGTGCTCGAATCGGTGCAGCGCGGGCTCCAGACCGGGCTCAACGAGGCGCTGCGCTTCGAGAGCGCCCTGTTCGGCATGATGTTCGCGAGCCACGACACCCCCGAGGGTCTGCAGGCGTTTCTCGAGAAGCGCCCGCCCCGGTTCGAGAGGCGCTAGCTCGCTGCGCGCTTGAGCCGCGCCCCCTGGTTGCCGATAATGCCCCGGCACAAGGAGGTGCTCTCATGATGGAAGAACTGACTCCCATGCTGGTCTCTCTCGGCCTGGGAACGCTGGTCGGCCTCGAACGCGAGGCCGGTCGCAAGCCTGCCGGGCTCCGCACTCACGTACTCGTGTGCGTCGGCTCGACGGTCTACGTGTTGATCTCTGCGCACGCGGCTGCGATTGCCCCTGGCAATACCTACGATCCGACCCGCGTGGTTCATGGCGTGATCACGGGTGTTGGCTTCCTCGGCGCCGGTGCCATCATCCGGCGCGAAGGCATGACGCACGGGCTCACCACCGCCGCGAGCATCTGGACCGCGGCTGCGATCGGAGTGGCGGTGGGCGTGCGCGCGTATGCGCTCGCTTCGATCACGACGGCGATCGCGCTGCTGGTGCTCGAAGTCTATCGCTGGCTCGAGAAGAAGGTGCCGCGCGACGACCCGAACGAGTCGCGAGGTGGCGGCGACTAGTGCCCCGAGCCGACCGCCGCGAGCTCCTCGATCACCAGGTCGCCGATCTGCGTGGTGCTGAAGCCCGAGTCTGTGCCGACCGAGGGCAGGCGCCGCGACACCAGCAACCGTTCGACCGCCTGCTCGAGTCGCACCGCAGCCGCCGCTTCGCCCAGGTAGTCGAGCATCATCGAGACCGCGAGCACGGTGGCGATCGGATTCGCCACGTTGCGGCCCGTGTACTTGGGGGCCGAGCCGTGAATGGGCTCGAACAAGCTCACGCGGCCCGGGTGCAGATTCCCGCTCGCCGCCACACCGAGCCCGCCCTGAATCATCGCGGACAGGTCGGTGAAGATGTCGCCGAACATGTTGCTCGTCACCACCGTGTCGTAGTCGGACGGGTTGCGGATCACGTACATGCAGGCCGCGTCGATGTACTGGTGGTCGCGCGCGATGTCGGGGTACTCGGCGCCGACTTCGGCAAACGTGCGCGTCCACAGGTCCATCGCTCGCACCGCGTTCGCCTTGTCGATCAGCGTGAGCTTCTTGCGCTTGTTGCGCCGCCGCGCCAGTTCGAACGCGTAGCGGATCACCCGCTCCACGCCCTTGCGCGTGAAGATGATCTCCTGCGTGGCGATCTCGTCGGGTGTGCCCTTCTTGAAGAAGCCGCGCATGCCGGCGTAGGCGTCCTCGGTGTTCTCGCGCACCACCGTGAAGTCGACGTGTTCGGGGCGCGTGTCCTTGAGCGGGCACAGGTGCTCGGCGTACAGGCGCACCGGGCGCAAGTTGACGAACAGGTCCAGCTCGAAGCGCAGCTTTGCGATGATGCCGAACTCGAGCAGCCCCACTTCGAGGCGCGGGTCACCGATTGCGCCGAGCAGGATCGCGTCGTGGTGCTTGACCTCTTCGAATGCCGCGTCCGGGAACACTTCCTTGGTCTTCAGGTAGTGCTCGGCGCCGAACGGGTAGGGGGTGCAGCGAAACTGAAAGCCTTCGATCGCGGCCACGCGCTCGAGGACCCGCCGGCCCTCTCGCACCACCTCGGGGCCGATGCCATCGCCGGCGATCACCGCGATGGTGTGGGTCTTCGACATGGCAACTCCTCGAGCTGGCCGCGCGGCGGCGGCGAATCGATCAGGGTTGGAAGGTGAAGTCCTGCGATGCCCACGCGGGCCTGGGTTCGCCGTTTCGAATCGCGGGCGAGAAGTCCCAGTCGCGCATCTTGGCGATCACTTGAGCGACCCGTGCGGGGTCGAGCTGCGACGGAAGATAGTGCGGCACGTCGACCAGCGCCACGTCGCCTTCGGCATCGAGCAGCAGCGAGATGAAGATGCGCACCGGAGCACCCTCGGTCTTGCCGGTCGCCGCGAGCATCGGCAGATCGACGCGGCCCACGATGTTCGGCGACAGGTCGAACTGCTGGAAGGTCTCCATCTTGGGCCCCTCGGGGCTGATCAGCAGCGCTGCGCGCCTCAGTCCCGAGAGCATCGCGGTCGGCATCGCCGGCGGCTTGCTGCCGCGCCGGCGCACGCCGATCAGTGCGAGCCCCGCATCGTGATAGGTCGTGTCGATCGCCAGGGCGGCGGTGAAACGTTCGACCGCGACCTCGCGCCTGCCGTCTCGCCACGCGAGATAGCCCGACAGGAACTTCGCTTCGGGCAGGATCGGGTCGAGCGCCATCGCACGCGTCGCCGACTCGCGCGCTTCGTCCCACTTGCCGAGCTGCGCCGCGCACAAACCGCGCAACCACCAGTCGTGCGCGAACACTTCGCGAATCGAAGTCGAGCGCCGTGCCGCGGCGAGTGCTGCGTTCCAGTCGCCGCGTGCGGCCGCCAGTTCGAGCCGCGTGCGCCACACGTACCAGTGCCAGCCCTCGAAGCGGCCGGTGCCCCAGGCGCCCGAGTGCTTCCACGGATACTCCTGCCAGCGAGACATCGGCAGGCTGTCGTTCGCCGCCTTCATGAGCACCGGGTTGTCGAGCAGCACCTGCGCCGAATCGGGGCGCCCTGCGCGCGCCTCGTACCACGCGAGCCACAGATCGAGATCGGGGTCCGCCGGCACGCCCGAGCGCAACAGCTGCAGCTTGTCGGCGGCGATCCGCCACAGGCCTTGCTCTTCGCTGGCCTGAATGTCGCGCACCAGCTGCTCGGGATCGACGCCCGGTACTCCAGGCCTGGCGGCTGTCGCTGCCGGCTTCCACGGGGTCGCGGCCGGCGCGGCGATCGCGACACCGCTCACGCCCACGCACACGCTCACGAGCAAGGCGAGCCGCAACGCTGCTCGCTTCACGCCCGCACTCCCGACGCCGCGAGCGAGTCGAGCACCGCGCGGATCTCGGCGTCTTCGAGCATGCGATCGACGCTCTTCGCACGCGCGAACACCGCCTTCACGCGTTCAGGAGTCGCCTCGATCGAGTGGCTCTCGAGCCAGTAGATCACGTTGCTCTCGCCGCTCATGGGCCCGACTTCGATCGACTGGCGGCGTCCGATCATGCTGGCCGGCACGCCCGAATAGACGCGATCGGCGAGCCAGTCTTCGCCCTTTCGAAACGCCTTGATCACCGCTGCCGCGTGCACGCCGGTCCCGGTGCGAAACGCGTCGCGCCCGACCGCCGGATAGTTGGGCGGGATCGGCACGCCGGTCGTCGAGCTGGTGAGTTCGCAGTACTCGGGCAGTGCCGAGAGATCGTTGTCGATCCAGCCCAGCAGTCGCAGGTTGATGAGCAGCTGATCCATCGGCGTGTTGCCGACCCGTTCGCCGATCCCGATCGCGCAGCCGTGCACGCGCGTCGCACCTGCGAGAATCGCAGCGATCGTGTTCGCGACCGCCAGGCCGCGGTCACAGTGGCCGTGCCAGTCGAGCCCCACGTCGGTACCGCTCTCGAGCACCACCTGCTTCGCGAATCGCACCAGGTTGGCGGCACCGGTCGGCGTCGCGTGGCCCACCGTGTCACAGAGGCACAGGCGGCTGGCACCGCAGCGGATCGCGGTCAGGAACAACTGGCGCAGCTGCTCGGGGCGAGCACGCACCGTGTCTTCGGTCACGTACATCACCTGCAGCCCTTCCGAGACCGCGTAGCTCACCGCGTCTTCGGTGTGGCGCAGCATGGTGTCGAGCGTCCAGTTCTCGGCGTACTGTCGGATCGGTGACGAACCGATGAAGGTGCAGACCTCGATCGGAACGCCCGTCTGCTGCACGATCTCCACGACCGGCGTGATGTCCTGCTTTAGTGTTCTGGCCGCGCAGTTCGCGCGTACTTTCAACCGCGATGTAGAAATTTCCTGGGCAAGCCGCTTCACGTCGGCCACCACATGAGGGCCCGCGCCGGGCAATCCGATGTCGGCGGTGTCGATCCCGAGCTGGTCCATCAGGTGCAGAAGCCGCAGCTTGTCTTCGATGGCTGGCGTCTTGACCGACGGCGACTGCAGGCCGTCACGCAGCGTTTCGTCGTCGAACTGCACGCGGAAAGCCGGCTTCTGCCAGCGTTCTCCGGCTTCGTTCCAGTCGTGGATCAGCTCGCGTTCTTCCATGGGGCATCGAGGCTATCGCATGTCTCGATCACCCGGAAATGACTCCTCGAGGCCGCGGGATGGATTGACGGTCCCGTGACGAGCCACCGGGGCATGGAACTTGTATGACCCCATGCGCCCGAGCGCTGGCACCGCTCGAGCGTGACCTTCGGCTCGCGAGCGACTCCTCGCGAGCCGGGGGCGAAAGCTGCGCTTGCACGACCTTCGCACCGCGGGTGACACTGCCGCGGTCCGACGCCCGGCCCAGGATGGCCGGGACGCCGCGGGCGCATCCAGGGAACTTCGCGAGGTGATTCGTGCAGCCTGCACGGGCGCCCCGTGATGCGGAAAGGCATCCATGCGCGCACGGACCCTCATCTTTGCTTTGCCGTTCCTCTTTGCTGCCTCCGAGGCCGCGGCCCAGAACGGCTCGACGGCCGGCACGCTGGAGCTGTACCCCACCTTCCACGCCGTCGGCGCGCGCCTGAACTACTCGGGCGACGCCAACGCCAATGCCACCGCCCATCTCGAGTGGCGCCGCACCGGCGACGCGAGCTGGACGCGCGGCATCGACATGACGCGCATCAGTGGCGCCCGCTGGGCCGGCAGCGTGTTCTGGCTGACGCCCGACTCGCCCTACGACGTGCGCGCCGTGATCGACGATCCCGATGGCGCGGCGACTGGCACCGGCGCCACGCGCACGCGCAAGGACGCATCGCCCACGCCGAGCGGCAGCACCTGGTGGGTGGCGACCAACGGCAACGATTCGAACAACGGCTCGAGCGGCTCGCCCTACGCCACCATTCAAGCCGCCGCCAATCGCGCGCAGCCCGGCGACGGAGTGCGCGTGCGCGCCGGCATCTATTACCAGCTCGTGGACTCACCGCGCAGCGGAACCGCGGCCGCGAACATCTACCTGACCGCCGACGGCGCGGGCGTGGTGCTCGACGGTTCCGATCCCGCTTACTTGAACCGCAGCGACTGGCAGTCCGATGGCGGCGGCGTCTTCAGCGTGCCCTACTCAGGCGCCACCCGAATCGTGGCCGCCGACAGCACGCAGCGGCTCTACCGCCACGCGAGCCTCTCGGGGCTGCAGACCAACGCCGGCGGCGTGAATCAGGGCTGGGTGATCTCGGGCGGGCGCCTGTACGTGAAGCTCGAGGACGGCTCGTCGCCGAATGGCCACACCATGCACGTCGGTCGCCACAACGTGGGTGTTTACATCGACGACTCCTACTGGCAGGTGCGCGGGTTCGAGATCCGCTGCTTCGGCACCACTTCGAACGGCGCTGCCATTCAACTGCTCGGCGCTTCGAATCGAACCATCGCGAACAACTACGTGCACACGATCGGCGGGCGCATGGTGTTCCTGCGCGCGGGGGCCCGCGACGACGTGCTCGAGCGGAACTACCTGCGCGACATGCGCATCTACACCTGGCCGTGGGACGCCACCAAGGGCCACGAAGAGGAGATCCAGGGGATCTCGCACCGTGGCGGTCGTGGTGTGGTGATGCGCTACAACACGTTCAGGGGTCTGTTCGACGGTGTGGACATCGCCGGAGGCGAGACCGACGAGAACGTGGGCGCCGACAGCGACGTCTACAGCAACGTGATCACGCAGACCCGAGACGACGCGATCGAGCCCGAGACCATCAGCGGCATCAACACGAGGATCTGGGGCAACACGGTCAACGACGTCTACAGCGGCATCTCGATCGCGCCGAGCCTGCAGGGCCCGCAGTACGTGATGTACAACACCTTCACGAACTTCTCGGTGCGCGGCTACAAGTGCTCGATCTCGTCGGTTGGCCACGTGTACGTGATGCACAACACGTTCGCCAGCTCGCTCACCAACACCGCGTCGGTGTGGCCGTCGGGCCCGTATTCGAACGTGCACTTCATGAACAACATCCTGGTGGGTAACGGCTCCGCGTGCGTGACCGACGACACCGGAGAGAGCCAGACCGGAAACACCTTCAACGGCGACCTGATCCACTCGAACTACGCCGCGCTGTTCCGCTGGAAGGGCAACAACTACTCGACCATTGCGGCACTGCGTTCGGCGACCGGATTCGAGATCAACGGTCGCTCGGGCGATCCGATGTTCACCTCGCTGGCGAGCGGCGACGTGCGGCTGCGCGCCGGAAGCCCCGGGATCGACGGTGGCATTCGGATCTTCGGCGTGAACGACTCGTACGGCGGTGCAGCGCCCGACATGGGCGCCCTCGAGACGTCGGGCGGCCCGGACATCACGCCGCCGGCGGCGGTCACGGACTTGCGCTGACCCAGTGGCCCTCGGCCGCCAGAGCCGTCGCAGCTTCCTGCGCACGTCGCTCATGGCCGCCGGTGGACTCGCCGCGCTCGGCACCTGGGCGGTGGGCATCGAGCCCCACTGGGTGGAGTTCGTAGAACGCGAGATGCGCTTCGTGGGCTTGCCCGAGGCGCTCCGCGGCAAGCGGCTCATGCAGCTGAGTGACCTGCACGTGGGGCCACGCGTGGATTCGCGCTACCTGATCGAGACGCTTGATCGCGCGGCAGCCCTGAACCCCGACATTGTGGTGGTGACCGGCGACTTTATCACGTATCGCTACCGACTCGGCGATGCGCAGTTCGCGAACGTGGCCGAGGTGATGCGCCATATCCCCAAGGGGCGCATTGCGACGCTCGGGATCCTGGGCAACCACGACTACGGGCGGAACTGGAACGAGCCGTCGATCGCGCATCGCGTGCAGGGGCTGGCAGAGGACGCGGGCATTCGCGTGCTGCGAAACGAGCGGATCGAAGTGGAAGGGCTCGAGGTAGCAGGGTTCGATGACGTGTGGGGGCCGCGCTTCGATGTGGCCGCCGCACTCGCTGGGCGGGATACCACGCGACCGCTGCTCACGCTCTGCCACAACCCCGATGGTTGCGACGTGATCGAGTGGGGCGACACGCACGGCTGGGTGCTGAGCGGCCACACGCACGGAGGCCAGGTGCGCCCGCCATTCCTACCGCCGCTGATTCTGCCGGTGAGGAATCGCCGCTACGCCGCGGGGGAGGTGGACTTGGGCCACGGGCGACGCGTGTACATCAACCGCGGACTCGGGCACCTCTACCGCGTGAGGTTCAACGTGCGGCCTGAGGTGACGGTGTTTGGGATGGGGGAGGCTTAGGGCGGAATCCTCAACGCCTCCAGACGCCGGCAGTACGTTCAGGGCTGGGAGGAGGCACCATGTCACCACCGGAAGCCCCGAAACCCACGCCCGTCGCCTTCCGCCGCGTCACGCCCGTCCTGCGCGTCAACGATCTCGCAGCCAGCCTCGATTACTATGTCGGTGTACTCAGCTTCCACCTGGATTGGAGGGATGACGACGGCAATTCCTTTGCCTCAGTTACCCGCAACAATTGTCATCTCTTCCTCGCCGTGGGTGATCAGGGACATCCCGGAAGCTGGGTGTGGGTTGGCGTGAGCGATGTCGACGCGCTGCACGAGGAGCTGCTCGCCAAGGGAGCACGCGTGCGCCATCCTCCCGCGAACTGGACACGAGTCGAATAGCGTTGCCACAGGTCCGGCGGAGGCGTGGAAGCGGACGGAGTGAAGCTCACGAAGTCGAATCAGAGAGTCGCCGCCTGAGGTCGATAACACACTCGTTGACTCAAGCCCTCGGAGGAGTGCTCGATGCTCAAGTCGCTTGTCGTATTCGGCTTTGCTCTGGCGTGTTCCAGTTGCGGCGGCGCTTCAGACAGTCACTCCCTGAATCTGGATGAAGTAGCGGGTACACCGGCGTTCGCAATGTCGGACAAGCTCATGGGCACTGTCGTCAGATCTTCGGATCGCGCAGAGATCGGAGACAAGCTAGCGTTCGTCGGATTGCTCTCGAATGACCCGAGCGTGTTGTTCGAGAGCGGCATGACGTCGCCACTCCAAAAGGTGAACGAAGATGCGAGGTCCATGACGCTGCTTCTGGTCGCTTCAGGTTCGGGATCGGTCGATGCGTTCGTGCTCGACAAACAATCTGGAAAGTTCTCGCGAGCATCCACGGGAATGGTCGGGGGCGTTTATGCCTCAGCATCCGTCGGTACCTGCAAGTAGCAACTGGGTAACTCGATGGACGCGCGATCCAGTCGGGCTCAATCTGATTGGTCGCGGCGGTTGACGCCCAGGCCCGCCCCGCTCCGCTACCCCCGCTCCAGCAC
>JABFRW010000150.1 GCA_013140805.1 Candidatus Eisenbacteria bacterium | reverse complement strand
CCCATGCACACGCTCGAACCCGCTCGCCTGAAGCCCGGAGTCACGCTCGACCAGCTTCCGGGGCCCCGGCCGGCCGACGAGACGGTGGCGAACCCGTCCGGCGCGCGATTGCTGAGCGGCACCGCGCTGATCTTCTGGGACCCCAAGGTGCCGGGGAAGAAGCTCGACGCGATCGACACCGACCAGATCACGCCCGCCGCCGACTGCGTGAGCGAGAGCCTCGAAACACTCGACGAGCGCTGGAAGGCGGGCAGCTTTCGCTACCTGATGCCCGACTTCCGCGCGCGCGTGCACGCGGGGCAGACCTTCGTGATCGCGGGGGATCGTTTCGCGATCGGATCGTCGCGCGAGATGAGCCCCGCAGGCTTGAAGGGTGTGGCCGAGGAGAAGGGTCTCGAGATGGTGGTGGTGTGCGGGAACAACATGGGCGACATCTTTCGTCGCAACGCGTTCAACCTGGGGCTGCACGTGATCCAGAGTCCCGAGGCGGTCGCAGATGCTCAGGAGGGCGACGCGTTCACGTTCGATCCCGACTCGCGGCAGCTCGCGAACGTGACGCGGAGCAAGACCTACGATCCGGTGCCGCTGACGCCGAAGGAGGACGAGATCCGCAGGAGTGGCGGCATCTTTGCACTCGGTCGTCGTGAGTTCCGGCGCAGTGTGGAGACGAAGCCCGACATCAGCTGGCCGGATGCCGCAACCGCGCGCACGCTCACGACCACCGAGCAGATCCTGTGGGCGCATCGCGTGGACAAGAACGCGGAGATCCGCCCCGGCGCCACCGTGCGCATCTACGCGGACCTGTTGCCCGCTTCCGACGGCACCGCGCCATTTTCGATCCACACCTTCAACCAGATCACCGGCGGCGAGGCGATCTGGCCGCGCCAGATCGCGATCGCGAACGATCACTTCGTGTTCACCGGCGTCGATGCCGACGAGAAGCAGACCTCGATCGGGCGCGCGTTCGCGAAGTTGAACGGCATCGAGAAGCCCTACTACGCGACCCCGGGCGACGGCATCTTTCACTTCTACTTTCCCGAACAGGGCCTCGTCCACCCGGGCATGATGATCCCCGGCGCGGACTCGCACTCGCGCGCCTACGGCGCGTATGGCGCAATCGGGATCGGGGTGGGCTCGACCACACTCGGCTTCGGCTGGAGCACCGGCTACATCTACACGACAGTCGCCAGGCCTCGACGCGTGGTGTTCAAGGGGCGGCTGCAGCCGTGGGTGACGGGCAAGGATCTGGTGCTCGAACTGCTGCGCCGCTGGGGGGCGAAGCAGTCGCAGGGCATGAGCGTCGAGTTCGTGGACGCCGAGCGGCAGCTCCCGATCGCCTACCGCAACACCATCAGCAACATGATGGCGGAGGCCGAGAGCTACAACGGCATCTTCGCGCCCGACGACATCACCTACGCATGGTTCGCGGCCAAGGGCATGAGCTCGCTTCCGTACCCGCGCATCGCTCCCGGCGCCGACGTGGCGTGGGAGATCGACGAGACCCTGACGCTCTCGGACGTGCGCCCGATGATCGCGAAGCCGTTCAGCCCCGGGAACGCGTTCCCGGCCGAGGAAGTGGCGAAGGAGCGCATCACATTCGACAAGGCGATGATCGGCTCGTGCACCAACGGCGGCTACGACGACCTGCTGTCGGCGGCACTGGTGCTCAAGGCCGCGCGCGCGCGTGGTCTCACGAAGGCCGCGAGGGAGTTCGTGATCTTCCCGGGCTCGGGTGGGGTGAAGCAGCAGATCGAGCGACCCGACGCGCGGCTCGACGGCGAGTCGATCGCCGAAGTATTCCGTTCGGTGGGCGGCGGAATCCGCGAGAGCTGGTGCGGGCCGTGTTTCGGACAGGGCCCCGACTCGCTCACGAAGGGTCAGCGTGCCATCACGAGCTTCAATCGCAACTGGACGAACCGCATGGGGCTCGGCGGCGAGGGCTACCTGGCGTCACCGAGCGTGGTCGCCGCGAGTGCGATGCTCGGGTACATGGCGCCGCCTTCGGAGCTCGGGCTCACCTGGGAGGCGGAGGCATTCGCGGTGTGAAGCTGCTCTGCGAGCACCAATGGGTCTGGACTCGGCTCTGCCCATCTCGCGTGCGATGAGATGGACGCTCGCGGCGACAGCGCTCCGAAGCGGTCGCGCGGAGTGCTTGCGGCGCGGATCCTGTCTCGCGCACAGTGAACGCGATGCCATCTTCGAGTGAACAAGACGCGGCCGTGATCGCGACCCCGCCCGTACCGGAGGCTCGCCCGGCCGCGCGTCGCCACCGGATCCTGCTGGCCGCCGCTTTGTGGGCGGCGTTCGGGCTGTTCTTCACGCTGCAGTCCTACTCGGTGCGAACCGCGGCCGGGCGTCCATTCAGCGCGGTCGAAGTCACCCTCGTCGATCTGCTGTACGTGTCGCTGTGGGGCGCCTTCACCCCGCTGGTGCTGTGGTTGTCGCGCAGGCTGCGGGTCGAGCGGCCGCATGTGGCGCGCCGGATCATGATGCTGGTGGCGTGCGGCATCGGCGTCGCGGTCCTCCAGCGCTTCCTGTTCGACATGATCGTGCACACGATCCGCGCGTCACCTCAGACTCCGTTCTCCTGGGTGCTGCTCGCGCGCTCGGTGCTCGCGTCGTTCGACTACGGGCTCACGCTGTTCGGCATCGTGGTGCTGATCGAGCACGCGACCAGCCTGCAGCAGCGCATCCACGCCGAGGCGGTGCGCGCCACGCGGCTCGAGGCGGCGCTTTCGACCGCGCGACTCGACGCGCTCGAGCGCCAGCTTCAGCCGCACTTCCTGTTCAACACGCTCAACGCGATCTCGTCGCTGGTGACCGAGGATCCGCGCCGCGCGCAGGCCCTGATCGGGCGGCTCGGAGAGCTGCTGCGGGCCACACTCGCGCAGCCTCAGGCACACGAGATCTCGGTACGCCACGAGGTCGAGTGGCTGGAGCAGTACCTGGCGATCGAGTCGGCGCGGGTCGGCGAGCGGCTGCGGATTTCGATCGAGATCGAGCCGGCCGCCTACGCGGCTCAGGTCCCGCGCCTGCTCTTGCAGCCGCTGGTCGAGAACGCGCTCAAGCACGGCGTGGCCGCACGTCCCGGCCGCGCGCTGCTGGCGATCGAGGCGCATCGACTCGAGGAGTGGCTCGAACTGCGCGTCCGCGACGAGCCGGATTCGAACGGGGCCGCTCCCCATGCGACGGCGCTCGAGTCGGGAGCGGAATCGAAGCCCGGCACCGCCGGTCTCGGGATCGGCCTCGCCAACACGCGCTCGCGTCTCCACACGCTGTACGGCGACGCGCACCGGCTGGAGCTGAACGCGCTGCCGAGCGGCGGAACCGAAACGCGGGTTCGAATCCCGTATCGCGTCGCATCGGCGCCGGTCGCCGCACGCGAGGCTGCGTCGTGACTTTGCGAGTGGTGCTCATCGACGATGAGCCGCTTGCCCGATCGGGATTGCGGGCGCTGCTCGCGACTCAGCCGGACCTCGAAGTGGTCGGCGAGGCGGGCGACGGCCTCGAGGCGATCGAACTGATCCGTACGCGGCGCCCCGACGTGGCGTTCCTCGACGTCGAAATGCCGGGACTCGACGGCTTCGGCATGCTCGAACGGCTCGCGCGCGAGGAACGGCCGTGGGTGGTGTTCGTCACTGCGTTCGACGCACATGCACTGCGCGCATTCCAGATGCACGCGCTCCAATACGTGCTCAAGCCCATCACCGCGGAGGCGCTGGATGCGGTGATGGAGCGGGTTCGCGAGGTGCAGCTCGGCTCGACCGCGCGCGAGCTGACCGATCGGCTCGAGCGCTTGCTGCGCGAACGTGAAGAGCTGATGAAGCCGGGCGGGAGCGCGCGCGAGGCCCTGATCGACGCGGCGACCGCCGCCGCGAGTGCCCGCCCGACCCGCTGGCTGGTGCGCTCTTCGGGCACTGCCGAGGTGATCGCGATCGACGCCGTCGAACGAATCGAAGCCGACGGCGACTACGCGCGACTCCACATCGGGCGGCAGGTGCATCTGCACCGCGCCACCATGCAGGCGCTGAGCCTCGACCTCGATCCGCGGCGATTCGCGCGCGTCCACCGCTCGCACATCGTGCGCATCGATCACGTGCGCACGGTGCGCAGCGAGCCGGGAGGCGACGGCGCCGTGGTGCTCAACGACGGCGTCGAAGTTCCGCTGAGCCGCACCTACCGCGATGCATTCCTCAGCGTGCTCGAGGGCCGGCCGCGCGGCGAGTCCTAGCCGCACCCCGCAGCCCATCGCGCGCTCCGCGCGGCTCGTCGCAGCCCGCCCACGGCTCGTCGCTCCGCCATGGTTCGTCCCGGCACTCGACCGTAGCGTCCTCGGTCGTGGATCCGACCGGAGACGCCATCAGCGCCATGAACGGAGGGACGATGCGGTTCAGATTCGCCTGTGTACTGCCTGCGGCCGTCGCGGTTTCCGCGGCATTGCTGGCGCTTGCGGCAACCAGCCATGCCCAGAGCTTCATCCGCATCACCACCGGGCCCCACGTGACGAACGCCGGAGCCTCACGCGCGGTGTGCTGGGTCGACTTCGACAAGGATGGCGACCTCGACATCTTCCTGACCAATGGTCCTTCGACCGGCCAGGCGAACGCGCTGTTCCGCAACGACGGCGCGCCGAACTACACCTACACCAAGGTGCTCGGCGACCCGATCGTGACCGGCGCGTTTCGAGCCGACGGCGCGAGCTTCGCGGACTTCGACAACGACGGCGATCTCGACTGCTTCGTGGTCAACTGGTACGGCGACAACAACCTGTTGTACCTGGGCAACGGCGACGGCACGTTCACGCGCGTCCTGACCGGCGCCGCGGTGACCGACGGCGGTCACTCCGAGACGTGTTCGTGGGGGGACTACGATCGTGACGGCTGGGCCGACCTGCACGTCACGAACAGCGGCGACGCGGTCGCCGAGGCCGACTTCCTGTACCACAACGATCAGGACGGGACGCTCAGCCGGGTGCTGACTGGCGCGATCGCGAGCGACGCGTTCTACACCCGCAGCTCGTCGTGGATCGACATCGACCGCGACGGCGACGACGACATGTTCGTGACGAACGAGAACGGAGAGGACGAGATCCTCTACCGGAACCAGCTGGTTCCCGGCGGGACCGCGACGTTCGAGGCCGAGTCGCCCGGCGACCTCGCGACCGCCGGCAACTCGAGCTTTAGCGCGGCGTGGGCCGACTACGACAACGACGGTGATTTCGACTGCTTCGTCGCGAATTCGTCGGCCGAGAACAACTCGCTGTACCGAAACGACGGCGGTACGTTCACGCGCATGTCGGCCGACATCACGAGCAGCGACGACGGCTGGTCGGTGTGCGGCATCTGGGGCGATATCGACAACGACGGCGATCTCGATCTGTTCGTCACGAACGGCTTCGGCGGTGCGACCAAGCGAAACTTCCTGTATCAGAATCGCTTGATCGAGACCGGCACCGCGTCGTTCGTGAAGCTCACGACGGCTCAGGTCACCACCGACCTCGGCTGGTCCTACGGCGCGGCGTGGGGCGACTACGATCAGGACGGCGACCTCGACCTCTACGTGGCGCGCACTTTCAACAACAACGAGAACGAGTCGCTGTACCGCAATCTCAATGCGAACGGTTCGCACTGGCTCGAACTGGATCTCGAAGGCACCGCTTCGAATCGCTCCGCACTCGGTGCCGTGGTGCGCGTGAAGGCCACGATCGGCGGCCAGCCCGTCGAGCAGCTGCGCGTGGTCGAGGGGCAGGCCGCGTATTGCTCGCAGAATCTGCAGCTCCACTTCGGGCTCGGAGATGCCGCGGTGATCGACACCGTCGAGGTGATCTGGCCGTCGGGTGTTCGAGAGATCACCACCGGACTGCCGGCCGACCAGCGCAAGCACTACACCGAGGGGCTGATCCCGACCGGCGTCGGCGAGCCCGGCGGCGGGCCGGACGACGCTCGTTCGACCGTCGCGTGGCATCGGTCATCGCCGAACCCGTTCAAGCACGAGACCACGCTCGAGTTCGCACTGCGCCGGAGTGCCCAGGTGCGGCTCGAGATCCTGGACGTCACCGGTCGCACGCTCACGACCGTTCTCGATGGATGGATCGAGGCGGGCCCCCGGCGTGCCCGGTGGCGGCTTCCCGAAGGCGCGGCGAGTGGCGTGTATCTCTATCGCCTCACGGTCGGCGGTGTGTCGCAGACCGGAAAGCTCACCGCGCTCCGCTAAACGGAACGCGCCGTCTTTCGGCCGGCGTGAAAAAAGCGCGGTGGGGAGGGGAACCCCACCGCGCTTTCCGTTTGCCTGGGGCGCGACCGCGTCAGATCGGCGCCACCTCGGCACCGCCGTGGGTCTCGGTGGTCGGCGCGACATCCGCGACCTCTTCGACCGCTTCGCGCTTGTGAACCTTGGCGACCAGCGTGTAGACCGCAGGCACCACGAACAGCGTGAATGCGGTGCCGATGATCATGCCGCTCACCAGCGTGATTCCGATGCTGTTGCGTGCGCCGGCGCCGGGGCCGCGCGCGAAGATCAGCGGCAGATGGCCGAACACGGTCGCGGCCGTCGTCATGAGGATCGGGCGCAGTCGGGTGCCGGCGGCCTCGATCACGGCGCGCGACTTGTCGAGCCCGGTCTCCTGCAGATGGTTCGCGAACTCGACGATCAGGATGCCGTTCTTCGCCACCAGCCCGACCAGCGTGATCAAGCCGACCTGGCTGTAGATGTTGAGCGAGGTGAAGCCGAGGAACGTGAACGCGAGTGCGCCGGTGACCGCGAGCGGCGCCGAGCCTCCGAGGATCACGAACGGATCCCGGAAGCTCTCGAACTGTGCGGCGAGCACCAGGAAGATGAGGATCGCCGAGAGCAGGAAGATGCCGATGAACTTGCCGCCCTCGGTGCGGAGCTGTCGGGACTCACCCGCGTAGTCGATGCTGTAGCCCGCCGGCATGATCTTCTTGGCCTCGGTCTCGAGAAATCCGAGCGCCTGATCGAGCGCGATGTTCGGCGGGATGACCGCCTGCAGTCGCACCGCGTTGAGCTGCTGGAAGCGCTTGAGCTCGCGCGGTTCGGTGGTGGTCTTGATGGTGGCGAAGGTCGAGAGCGGAACCAGCTTGCCTGCGGGCCCGGACACGTAGATCGACTGCAGCTGCTCGGGGGTGAGGCGCTCGCTGCGCTTGACCTGAGGGATCACCTTGTAGCTGCGACCCTGCACGCTGAAACGATTGACGAAGTTGCCGCCGAGCAACGTGGACATGTCGCGGCCGACGCGGCTCATGTCGACGCCGAGCGAGCGGACCTTGTCACGATCGAACACCACCTCGGCCTGCGGCTGGTCGAATTTCAGATCGGTGTCGACGTACATGAACATGCCGCTCGCGTACGCCTTGCCGACCAGCTGATTCGCGATGTCGACCAGCTGCTGAGGCTCGGCCGTCGACGCGATCACGAGATCGACCGGGAAGCTTCCGCCACCCGGCAGTGACGCCGGAACCACCGCGATCGCTCGGATGCCGGGGATCTTCGAGAACCCGCCGGCGACCTCGACCTGAAGCTCCGAGGTGCTGCGTTTCCGCTCCGCCCACGGTTTCGTGACCATGCCGGCGAAGCCGCCGCTCGGGAACGTGATCTGAAACGTGTTCTTCATCTCGGGGAATGAGTGATAGACGTCGTAGATCTGGCTCGCGAACAGATTGGTCTGATCGAGCGTCGCGTTCGGCGCCGCCTGCACGATGCCGAACACCACGCTCTGGTCCTCGGCCGGCGCCAGCTCGCGCTTCGAGAACATGTAGAACGGCACCATCAGCAACACCACGAGGACCCAGAGTGTCAGGACCACGGGCCGGCGCGACAGCGTGCCGGACAGCATCTGCTGATAGCCGTGGCGGAACCGATCGAAGCGCTGGTTGATCCAGCCGGCGAAGCCGCGTTCGCTGTCGCCCGGGCGCAGCAGGCGCGAAGCCATCATGGGGGAGAGCGTGAGTGCCACGACGCCCGAGACCAGCACCGCACCCGCCAGCGTGAATGCGAATTCCCGGAACAGCGAGCCGGTGAGGCCGCCCTGGATGCCGAGCGGGGTGTAGACGGCCGCCAGCGTGATGGTCATCGCGATGATCGGGCCCAGAAGTTCGCGCGCGGCTCGAATCGCCGCATTGAACGGTTTCTCGCCCGCGTGCACGTGGCGTTCGACGTTTTCGACCATGACGATCGCGTCGTCGACGACCAGGCCGACCGACAGCACGATCGCCAGCAGCGTGAGCAGGTTGATCGTGAAGCCGGCGGTCTGCATGAGGAACACGGCTCCGATCAGCGAGATCGGGATCGCCACCACCGGAATGATCAGCCCGCGGACCGAGCCGAGGAACAGGAAGATCACCAGGATCACGATCAACAGGGTCTCGCTCAGCGTCTTCAAGACTTCGTTGATGGATTCCTGGATGTAGATCGTCGAGTCGTAGGGGATGCCCGAGGTCATGCCGACCGGCAGCTCGGCCTGGACTTCCTTCATGGCGACGCGCACCCGCTTGATCACGTCCAGCGCGTTGGCGGTCGGGAGCACCCAGATCCCCATGAAGGTGGCCGACTGACCGTCGAACCTGACGTCGGTGTCGTAGTCCTCGGCCCCCAGCACCACGTCGGCGACATCGCCGAGCCGCACGACGTTGTTGCCGTCCTGCTTCACGACCAGCTGCCGGAACTCTTCGGGAGTCTTGAGGCTGGTGTTCGCGACCAGATTGACCGACACCATGGAACCCTTGGTGCGACCGAGCGCGGACAGGTAATTGTTCTGCGCCAGCGCGTCCTGCACCTGAGACGGCGACAGGTTGTGCGCCGCGAGGCGGTCGGGCTTGAGCCACACGCGCATCGCGAACACGCGACCGCCGAGGATGTCTGCGCGCTGCACGCCGCTGATGGCACTGAGCTTCGGCTGCACGACTCGCGTGAGGTAGTCGGTGATCTGGTTCTGATCGAGGTCCTTGGAACCGAAGCCCAGATACATCGAGGCGAATCGCGCGTCGGCGGTCTGCACGTCGATGACCGGCGCCTGCGCTTCGGGTGGAAGGTCGTTGCGCACCTGCGCAACCTTCGCCTGGATCTGCGTGAGTGCCGCGTTGGTGTCGTAGTTGAGTTTCAGGTGCACCGTGATGGTGCTGACGTTCTGGGCGCTCGAGGACTCGACGAAATCGATTCCGTCGGCGCTCGCGATCACCCGCTCCAGCGGGGACGTGATGAAGCCGCGCACCAGGTCGGCGTTCGCTCCGACGTAGATCGTGCTCACCGTCACGACCGCGATGTCGGTGCGCGGGTACTGCCGCACCGTGAGCGAACCGATCGACTGCAGCCCCGCGATCAGGATGACGAGGTTGACCACGATGGCGAGAACCGGCCGGCGAATGAACAGGTCGGTGATGCGCATCAGCTGTCCGCCGGCTTGGGCGCCGGGCTATTGCCGGGCTGCACCGTGTTGTTCACGACCACCGCGGCGCCGGTGCGAAGCTTGAACACGCCCGAGGTCACGATCTCTTCTCCGGCCTTGACGCCGTCCAGCACCGCGACCTGGTCACCCTGCGCGGTACCCAGCTTCACGAACTGCTGGCGCACGCCGCGATAGGTCTTGCCGTCCGGGCCCTTCACATCCTCCACGATGAAGACGGAGTTGCCGTAGGGGGCGAAGTTGATGGCGGAACTCGGCAGCGCGATGACCTCACTGCGAGCCGACAGCATCACCTTGACCGTGACGTACATTCCCGAACGCATGACGCCGCGAGGATTCGAGAACGTCGCCTGCACCTGTATGTTTCGCGTCGCGTCATCGACCACCGGGTTGATCGCGGTGATGCGCCCGGTGAGCGTCGCGCGCGCGCCGCTGTCGGACGCCGCCTGTACCGATGCGCCGACGCGCAGCGACGCGACCTGTTGCTGCGGCACCGAGAAGTCCACGTAGATCGGATCCATGGATTGCACCGGGACCACCGGATCACCGCTGTGCAGGTACTGCCCCAGATTGACCTGGCGGATGCCGGCCGTGCCGCTGAACGGAGCGCGAATGGTCTTGCGCCCGATCGTGGCCTCGATCTCGTCGGCGTCGGCGTCGGCCTGCTTGAATTGCGCCTCGACCTGATCGAGTTCGGCTTGCGCGATCGAGCCCGACTCGAACAGCTTGCGGCCGCGATCGAGGCTCAGCTTGGCCAGATCACTCTTCGCCCGCGCCGAGGCGAGCTGTGCGCGCTCCTGACGGCTGTCGAGCAGCACCAGCGCCTGACCCTTGCTGACGCGCGCGCCCGACTGAAAGCTGATCTTCTCGACCACGCCCGGCAGGTCGGCGCTCAGCGTGACGCCCTGAGCGGGAGCGACGGCGCCGACGGCTTCGATGTGACCCTGCCAGTCCTGCGACTTCGCGACGACGGTGGTCACCGTCTCGGGAGGTGGTTGAAACGACTTGCCGGCGGACATCGCGGCCTGGATCTGCTGGAACTTGATGAAACCGAGAATCGCGACGACCACGACGACGATCGCCAACATTTGGATCATGCGCTTCTGCACGGGGAGTGGCTCCTGAGCGAGCGAGGTAGTGGCGAAGGAATCGAGGTCGCGGAGGTCGGGCGGCGGTTCGATGCGACGGAACCCGCCCGGATTCGGTTCGCCCTTCCGCAGGTTTACCCGTTGATTCGGCGCGACTGCGACTGGAGAGCCTGCATTAGACCACGGCCGGCAGATCGTGGCCAAGCGGGTGAGGCGTGTTTCATCCACCTGCCGGAGGCGATCGGCCGGAGTTTCTCGGCGCTCGTGGCAACCCGTGCTCCGAAGTACCCTGTCGACGGCTCGACTGTTCCATCGGAGATCCCGCCATGCGCCCATCCCGTCCGCTCGTCACAACCCGGCTCCGCGCCTCATCGGCCGTGCTCGCCGTGATCCTGTTGACGCTCCTGACGACCGCATTCGCCGCCGCTCGAACGCTGGCACTCGCGAGCTCAGCGCCCGAGATCGGTGCGCCGGCCCCCGTGGCGCCAGGCGCTGCTTCCCTCGCGGGCGCATGGAACGGTCGGCTGTCCGCCGCGCTGCGCCTGGTGCTTCATTTCGAGCGCGGTGCCGCGGGTGAGTGGGTCGCGAAGCTCGACAGCCCGGATCAGGGCGCCATCGGTCTGCCGCTCGAGGTGGTGCTCGCAACTCCGGACTCGGTTCGTGTGGTGCTCACGCAGGCCGCCGCGTGGTTCGAAGGACGGCTCGATCGCGCGAGCGGTCGCCTGGTCGGCACCTGGAATCAAGGCGGTGAACGTGCCGAGCTGACGCTCGAGCACGGCGAGATCGCGAGGGCTTCGCGTCCGCAACACCCGGTTCCTCCGTTTCCGTACGCATCGGACTCGATCACGTTTCGAAACTCGCGCGCCGGGCTGACGCTCGCGGGAACGCTGACGCGACCCCGCGATCGGGCGCCGCATGCGGCAGTGGTACTGGTCTCGGGCTCGGGTCAGCAGAGTCGCGACGAGGAAGTGTTCGAGCACAAGCCGTTCCTCGTGATCGCCGATCGGCTCACGCGCGCCGGCTTCGCCGTGTTGCGCTACGACGATCGCGGCGTCGGAGGCTCGGGAGGAAATCCCGCGCTCGCGACCGGAATCGACAACGCGAGCGATGTCGAGGCCGCAGTGCGCTACCTGCGCTCGCGACCCGAGGTCGACGCGCGACGCATCGCGATCGTCGGACACAGCGAGGGTGGCATCCTGGCGCCATGGGTCGCGGCGCGTGACTCGCAGATCGCAGCCCTCGTGTTGCTTGCGGGCACCGGTGTTCCGGGGGACAGCGTTCTGGCCACTCAGACGGAAGCTCTCATGAGGTCCGCCGGCCTTGCGCGGGAGGAGATCGCGCGCCGCATGGCGCCGAATCGTGCGATCCACCGCGAGATCAAGTCGGGCGCCTCCCCCGAGTCGGTCTTCGTGCGCGCCGAGCGAACGCTGCGCGTCTTCGCTCGCACCCTGAGCGCCGCCGAGCTCCAGGCGGTCGGTGGGGAAGAGCGCTTCGCGCGTGACGCAGCCGAACAGTCGCGACTCCCGTGGCTGCGCTGGTTCATCGCCCACGACCCGGCGGTTGACCTGCGTCGGGTGAGGTGCCCGGTGCTCGCACTAAACGGCGAGCTCGATCTTCAGGTGGATGCTTCCATCAACCTGCCCGCGATCGAGGCGGCCTTGCGAGCGGGCGGCAACCGTGACGTGACGATGGCGCGGATGCCGGGACTCAATCACCTGTTCCAGACTGCGACGAGCGGCGCGATGAGCGAATATTCTACGATCGAAGAGACCCTGGCTCCGGCTGTGTTGGATCGCATGACTGCGTGGCTGGTCGCCCGACTCGAATCCCCGAGGTGAGCATGGGAAAGCGCGACAAACGAATCGACGCCTACATCGCCAGGTCCGCAGAATTCGCCAGGCCGATTCTCCGCCACCTACGCGAAGTGGTGCACGGCGCCTGCCCGGACGTGGCCGAGGACATCAAGTGGGGCATGCCGGCGTTCACCTATCACGGCCTGATGTGCGACATGGCCGCGTTCAAGGCGCATGCGACGTTCGGCTTCTGGCGCGGCGCGGCGATCGTCGACTTGGGCGGACGCTCGCTCGACGAGGCGATGGGAAACTTCGGGCGCCTGACCAAGGTCTCCGAGCTGCCCTCCAAACGGGTGCTCTCGAGCTACGTGCGACTCGCCATGAAGCTCAATGAGTCGGGGGCCAAGCCGCGGGCGCGCGCCAAGTCGTCCGGTCCGCAAAAGGCGCTTCCGGTACCTGCGGACCTGAAGGCGGCCCTCGCAAAGCACTCGAAGGCCCGCGCGACCTTCGCGGGGTTCTCGCCGAGCCATCGACGCGAGTACGTCGAGTGGATCACCGGCGCAAAGCAGGCGGCGACGCGCGCCTCCCGACTGGCGAAGGCGATCGAGTGGATGGCCGAGGGCAAGCCTCAGAACTGGAAATACATGAAGGAGTGGAAGAAGGGTCGTTAGGCTTCGCCAAACACTGACATCCGGGGCTGGCGCGCCGATCGGTTTGGGTTCACAATCCCTCGCGTTCCCTCACTTCGGATTCCACTTCGAGAGGTTGCCCATGCGTTCCACTGTCTCCTTGCTCGCGCTGGCCGCGCTCGCAGCGTTCGTCACCCCGTCGCTTGCTTCATTTGGCGGCGGCGGCTCGTCGAGTTCCGGCTCCACGCCATCGGCTTCCTCCGGCAGCATCGAGACCAAGTCGCCGAAGACGCCGCGCGAGGAGGCCGAGCGCCTCTATGCGCAGGCCTACGAAGAGATCGCGCGCGCCAAGCAGGACGCCGCCGACGGCAAGGCGAAGAACTCCGAGAAGCGCTACAAGCGGGCACTCGAGTGGGGTGAGAGCGCGGTGTCGCGCGATGCCGCCTATCACGAAGCGTGGAATCTGGTCGGGTTCGCGGCCCGCAAGCTGTCGGACTTCGACAAATCGGTTGCGGCCTACGAGAAGTGCCTGACGCTCAAGCCCGACTATGCCCCGGCGCGCGAGTACCTCGGCGAGGCGTGGCTCGAGAAGGGCGACGCGAAGAAGGCGCGCGAACAGCTGGTGTTGCTCGAACGCTACAAGGCCGACGGTGAGGCGAAGACGCTGCGGACCGCGATCGAGGCCTACGAGAAGGCACAGGGCGTCACCGAAGCCGCAACCTCGACCGAGGCCGGCTCGAGCCACTGAGGGCCATCGACGGCGTTCGTCGAGCCGCCGACTGCCGCCGCGGTCACGAAGAAGCCCCCGCACCGATCGAGGTGCGGGGGCTTCGTGCTGCCGACAGAAGCAGCGCTTCGATTACTTGGCGGCTTCCTCTTTGACGGCGTCGGCTTCGATCGCGAGCGTGATGTCGACATCGTCGCCCAGCAGCGTGCCGCCCTGGTCGAGCGTCTTGTTCCACAGCAGCGCGAAGTCCTTGCGATTGACCTTCGTGCGCGCTTCGAAGCCGGCCTTCTTGCCCATGGTGTTGCCGCCCATGCCGAAGTCGCCGGCGCCGAGGAACGACACGTCGAGCACCACCGACTTGGTGACGCCGTGCATGGTCAGGTCACCCGTGACCTTGTAGGAATTCTTTTCTTTGCCAGCCTCGACCTTGGTGCTCTTGAAATCGAGGGTCGGGAACTTCTCGACGTCGAAGAAGTCCGCGCTGCGAAGATGGTTGTCGCGGCGCTCGTTGCGGGTGTTGATGCTCTTGGCCTGGATCGTGGCCTGCACCGTCGACTTGGAAGGATTCTTCTCGTCGAACACGATCGAACCGCTCATGTCGTCGAAGCGTCCCGGCACCTTCGTGAAGATGTGACGGATCGAGAATCCGGCCTCGCTGTGCACTCCGTCGAAACTCCACTTCGTGGCCTCGGCAAACGAGGGGAGCGCGGCGGCGACCAGGGTGACGGCCGCGAGCGCGACCACCGAGAAGAAACGCTTCATGGAGGAAACTCCTTTCGTTCGATTCCGAACGATCTGATGGGGGAGACAGGTCTGCGAGCGTCGGCCGGACGCGCATCGAAGTCCGCACCGCATGGCACGTCCCGCCGTCGCAGCGTCGGGAGCATGCCGCTTTAGAGGCGTGATTGCGAACCCGCGGCTCAAGGCTTTGCCTGCGCCTTACGTTCAGTCGTATCGAACGGGGCGCCAGGCAGCCCGGCGGCTTGTGACCGGGACCCGGTGTGACTAGCATCCGTCCCCCATGTCGAACTTCGAGCAGGCCACGCCCGAGATCCGCGAGATCCTCAACAAGCGGATCAGCCAGCTGGGGCTGCGGCTTGAGGGCTCGCCGGTCGAGCGTTTCGTTCATCAATTGCAGCGCGAACTCGATCGCAAGGGACTGCGTCGCTTCCGGCCGGTGTGCTACCTGACCGACGAATGGGGATGTCCCGACGGCCAGCCGGTGATCGGCATTCCGTTCTATCTCGCGGATCCGAAGCTCGCACGACTCGAGCGCGAGATGAACGACCTCGAAGACGAGCGCGAGATCATGATGTATCTGCGCCACGAGGCCGGCCACGCGATCAACTACGCGTATCGCCTCTACACCACTCCCGAGTGGCGGCGCGTCTTCGGGCCCTACAATCGCCGCTACCGCGATCACTATCGACCGCTTCCGTTCAGCCGCAAGTTCGTGCGTCACATCGCCGGCTGGTACGCCCAGAAACACCCCGATGAGGACTTCGCCGAAACCTTCGCGGTGTGGCTGACGCCCGGATCGAACTGGCGGCGCCGATACAAAGGCTGGCCGGCGCTCGCCAAGCTGCGCTATGTTGATCGCGTCATGCGTCGACTGCGGGATCAGGATCCGCTGGTCACGACCGGGGATTTCGACATTACGGTCGAGGACATGCGGGTCACGGTCGAGCAGTTCTACCGGCGCCTCACCAAGCAGAGCGGGGCGGCGGTCAATGTGGCGCTCGAAAACGATCTGACCGAGCTGTTCGTCACACGTGGGCGTCGCAAGCACGTGCGCCCGGCCTCGGAACTGATCGAAGAGCATCGCAAGACGTTGACGGACAAGATCACGTACTGGACGGGAGTGAAACGCCCGATCGTGCGTGCGCTCGTGGAGCGCATCGTGCGCACGTGTGTCGAGCAGCAGCTCTACGCGGTGGCCGGCCGTGAGGCGGCGTATCTCGTGGAACTGACCGCCTACGCCACCACGCTCGCGATGAACTACCTGACGCGCGGGCGATTCGTGCACGAGTAAGCGCGCGGGTCCATGGATGCGGCCCGAAACCCGAGAAGGCGAGGACCGCCATGGCCAGGCTCCGAATCGGCGTTCTCTACGATTACTGGTGGGACGACGAGGAAGAACGCGTCGAGGGCGAGCGGCCGAAGAAGAAGTCGCGCGATGAGGATGTCCAGACCGTCTACGAGGCGCTGAAGAAGTCCGGGCACAGCCCGGTGTACGTGCGCGTCGACGGCACCAGCGAATCGCTCATCGAACTGGCGCGCTCGCAGACCGACCTGCTGTTCAACCTCACCGAATCGTTCGCGGGAGACGACAGTCAGGACACGAATCTCGCCGGCTACCTCGAACTGCTCGGGCGTCGGTTCACCGGCGCCGGCTCAAGCGGGCTGTTCCTGGCCCAGGACAAGGCGCTCGCCAAGAAGATCTTCACGTTTCACGGCATTCACACGCCGTACTTCTCGACCGTGTACCGCGGACGCACCGAGCATTCGCACGACATCCAGTTCCCCGTGATCGTGAAGCCGGCGCGCGAGGACGGCTCGATCGGCATCCAGTTCGGCGCGGTGTGCACCTCCATCAAGGAACTGATGGAGCGCATCGACTACATCCACGCCGAGTTCGACAGTCCGGCGCTGATCGAGGAGTACATCGAGGGCCGCGAGCTGTACGTGGGAGTGATCGGAAACGAAAAGCCCGAGGCCCTGCCGGTCGTCGAGCTGGATCTCTCGAAGCTCCCGGAAGGCATTCCGAAGATCGCCGGTTCCGAGGTGAAATGGGAGGAGGACACGGTGGCGTACAAGACCACCAAACCCTTCTTCCCCGACGATCTCGGCGATGACGTCGTGAACCAACTCCAGGAGACCGCGGTGCAGGCGTATCAGGCCCTGCAGCTTCGCGACTACGGGCGCATCGACTTCCGGCTCGCGACCGACGGACGGGTGCACGTGCTCGAGGTGAATCCGAATCCCTACCTGCTGCCGACTGCGGAGTTCTCGATGGCAGCGCGCAAGTCGGGGCGCAGCTACACGGAGTTGATCGGCGAGATCGTAAGCCAGGCGATCGGACGCTACGCTTCGGCGTGAGCGTTCTTGAACCCGCGACCATCAGAATCCGCAGGCCTGCGCGCTGTCACTAGCGGTCGAGCCACAGCGCGGGCACTCGAAGCGAGGTCCTGAAGCCGAGCCCGCTCACGCGGGCGAAGTAGATTCCGCGTCGCATCGAGGCGGGCATCTCGAGCTGCAGGGGCGCGCCGACGCCAGCGGTCGCGTCGATGCGACGAGTCCCGACTCTTCGCCCCGCCACGTCGAATAGCTCGACACGATCGATGCGGCGTGAGCCTCCCTCCACCCGGAGCACCCAGCGCCCGTCGAGCCTGACGAAGCGTGCGGTGACGTTCGCTGGCCCGGGATCTGCGGGTGTAACTCCAACGGGAACGACCGTGCCGGACGCAGGCCAGGCGAAGGCAAAGACGTCGTGATAGGTCGTTGGGTTGCTCCGACCTCCTCCGAACAGGAACCGATCGTGTACGGGATCGTAGATCGCGAACGCCCCGTCGCGAACGGGCAATGTGGGTTCGCCCGTGACCGCGAACTGATCGACGCGGTTGGTTCGCACATTGAGCGCCTGTCCCTCATAGCGCCAGCCGGCGCCGACCGCCTGATACCCATAGACGAAGGCGATTCCCCGATAGGGGTCGAATGCGGTACCAGGGTAGGGACTTGCGATCCAGCCCCCCCACGCACGGCGAGACCAGCGCGCCGAGTCCGCGACTTCGAGCGTCCACAGCGAGTCGAGCTGAACGTCCAGGAAATCCGTGCCCGCGAAGTAGTGGAGCCTCGGACTCTGAAATTCTCCCTGAAACTCCGCGAGCCATCGCGGGGGCGGCGCCGCGCCAATCATCGGAACACGAACCCACTCGTCGGCTGCCGCCGAGGGCCGAAGTTCAAACACTTCGGACGTCCATGTCTGCAGATTCCATCCGAGAACGATGGGTCTGCGCTCGCCTGGCAGGTATCCGACGAGACTGAACTCGGGCAACGCACCGCCCACGGCCTGCCATCCGCCGCCATCATCAAAGTCGAAGGCGAAGACCCGAGAGCCGAGGAAGGCCGCCAGCACGCGGTCGTTCAGGGGGTCATACACCGCGGAACTGAGTGAAGCGGTCGCATCGATGGAACTCGCCGGAATCGGCTCCCATCGCCCGGTCTCGGGCCTCGCGACCAGTTCATATCGTTGGCCGGCAAATGCGAACAGCACGACGCGATCCCGGCGGGTGTCATAGATCGCGCGCGAAGTTGGCGTAAGGCCCGACGGAATGCGCCCGTCATAGAGAATCTGCCAGCCGGGAACAGCGAGTCTCGGATCCAACCACCTGAGCACTGGCGTCGGTCCGGAAGGTTCGGCACCCTCGGTTTGAGGCCCGCTGAAGATCACGAGACGAGCTCGAGACGGATCCCAGATGGCTTCGCCGTTTGGAATTGCCCCCGCCGGTGCGATCGCGACCGGCTGCCACTCGTCTGGAGCCGCGACCTCGAGTCGCCAAACGTTGCCGAAGTGCACCGCGAAGAGCACAGAACGATCTGGGTCGAAGGCGATCGCCGCGTCGTCTGGAATCTTGGCAGGCGAGTTGGTCAGCGAGTCCCAATGAAGTGTCGCCAGGTTCAGTGACCACACGCGTCCGCCCAGCACGTACAGCATTCGATCGTGCGCGGCATCGAGAAAGGCGCGTCCGTCGACGCTGTACGCGAGCGACGGCGGCGATCCTGAAGGGTGAAGCTCGGACCAATCCTCGGTCGAATCGGGCAGAAACTCCCAGAGATCGTTCGCGCGATCGAATAGGTCGACAAAACCGTATGGATGGGTGTGCATGCCTCCGCCGAATGCGAGCAAGCGACCGCGCCTCGAATCGTACGTCAGCGAACTACCGAACCGCCGAGCTGGACGAGTGCAAGATGGGCAGTAGTTGCCGGCGAGCGTGTGCCAGCCTTCCTCCTCGCCAAGCTGCGTGGTCAACATCACGCCCTCGTCCTGAATCGCATAGCCGTAACAGCAGTCCGCGACGAGGACCTCGTACCCACCGAATGCGAACAGGCGATCGTGTTTCGGATCCATCGCCGCGGAAGTGCCCCCGCCGAAGTGCCCTCCTCGGGCACCACCGATTCGCCTGGGTCGATCGATTCCGTTGAGCGGAATCAGCCATGCATCCTGATAGCCCGACCCGCCCAGCTTGCCACCGATAACGATGACGCCGTCGCGCGATCGGTCATAGATCGCCCGGTGGTCGGACCTGGCGCCAACGGTCAGTCCGTACCATCCGAACTCGATCCGAGGGGGCGCTCCGAAGGCACTCAAGGCCCAGCAGAGCAAGAGAGCGCCGACGAGACCCGAAGCCCGGGCGCTGACCCGAGCGCTTCGCCACGACACTCGACGAGCGCGGAACGGGGACACGGGCAGCCTCCGAAGAAAGGGATCAGTCGGCGCCGCTCGGTTGCGCGTTGACGGACGTGGCAGCGCCGGGCAAAGCCTGAACCAGCGTCCGCAAGGATGCAAGACCGCGGCGACGCCTCGTCGGAGGCCGTCAGTCGATCCGGACGAACGACCGGCTCATGCCACCCATCGGCGACGCGGCAATCGCGCGATAGACACCGGCGGGCGCCCGGGTGCCGTGGTCGTCGCGGCCGTCCCACACCCACTGCCGCGAGCCTGAGGCGCCCCGGATCAGCTCCCGACGCACCAGCCGTCCCGCCGCGTCGACGATGCGGATCGTGACGTCGGCGGTGACCGGACTCGTGAAGTGAAGCGTCACGCGGCCGCGCGCGGGATTCGGAGCCGGCGGTGCGAGTTCGACCGGGCGATTCGTGGTCGGAGGCCGGCGCACGGGATCGACCGACACTCCGCTTCCGACGAGTTGCAGGTTGTCGACGCCGAAGTCGCCGAAGGCGGTATTCGGACTCATGACATAGGGGGCGAGATCGTGGCGGATGAGCACGACCTGCACGGTGTCGAGCGCCTGCGCGAGCGTCGCGCCGCCGGGCGGAGTGATGATCTGCGTGAAGTCGCCGGGCTGCGTGAGGTCGACGACGTACTCCGCCCATCCGCTCACCGGAGGCACGAACCCGACATTGTGCTGGAACAGGCTGGCGTTCGAACCAACCGAGAGATGGAGCAGGAACGCATCGCTGGTGCCGAGATCGCTCAACGACATGCGCACCGAGGTGATTCCCGGGCGACTCCAGCTCCCGAAGTACTCGGCGCCGTTCGAACGCGTCCCGACGTTCTTGGGAGGGGGTGGCGCGTTCACCCGCAGGTAGCCGCTGCCGCCCACCCCTCCGCTGCCCGGATTCGTGTACTCGAGCTCGAATCCGCCTGTCCAACCGTTGAGCAGTCCGTTGTTCCAGGTTTCCTGGAATCCCACCGTCGGCGCCGAGAGCGCGAGCGGAACGAGCGATGATGAGGCGAGTGCGACGAGACACACGGCGATCGAATTTGCAGCGCGCATGAGAACTCCTGACGAGGGTCGGGGCATCGATTCCAGCCTCGAGAGTCGCATGCGTCGCAGCTGGAGCAAGCGATATTCCAGGAGTTCGAGCAGGTCGAACTTCCGTCGCCGCTGAGTTCGGTCAGGTCGAACAGCGGCAGCGGCTCAATCCGCGGCGAAGGTCCGCGGCTCACCGCGCGATACCACGACGGCGGCGGCGAGGTCTCCAGTCACATTGAGCGTCGTTCGGCACATGTCGAGGAATCGATCGACGCCGAGGATCATGCCGATGCCTTCGGCGGGTATGCCGACCATGCCCAGGATCATGGCGATCACCGGGATCGAGCCGGCCGGAACGCCCGCGGTCCCGATCCCGCCCAGCACGCAGACGAACACCACGCTCACCTGCTGCGCGAGCGACAGCTCGATGCCGTAGAACTGCGCCAGGAACAGCACCGTCATTCCTTCGAACAGCGCGGTGCCATTCTGGTTCGCGGTCGATCCGAGCGTCAGCACGAAGCGGCTCACGTAGGGCGGCAGGCCCAACTCGCGCTCCGCGACCCGCAACGAAGTGGGAAGCGTCGCGTTGCTCGATGCGGTCGAGAACGCGGTCAGCATGGCTTCGCGGATCGCGCGAAAGAACTTGAGCGGACTCATCCCGCCGAGCCACGCGACCGAGATCGAGTACACGACGAACTGATGGATCGCCAGCGCCAGCACGACCGCGAACACGTAGCCGCCGAGCGACCACAGCACCTCGAGGCCGAGTCGCGCGGTGAGCGTGAACAGCAGGCACGCGACTCCGATCGGCGCGATCTGCAGGATCAGATCGAGCAGGCGCATGACGACGTCGTAGAGACCCTGGAGCGCTTCTTCCATTCGTCGCGCGGGCTCCGTGCGTGTCAGCGCGAGTCCGATGCCCAGGAACAGCGCGAACACCATGACCGCGAGCATGTCGCCCTCGACCATCGCCTTGATCGGATTGCTCGGGACCAGGTTGAGGACGAAGTCCACACCGCTCACGCTCGCGGGCGCGGCCGCAGGAGCTCCGGAGTGCGATGCCGCGAGCCGCTCTCGCAATGCGGGGGAGAGGCCGACGCCCGGATGCAGCAGGTTGATGATCGCGACGCCGATCAGCACCGCCACGATCGACACCACCACCGTGTAAGCGAACGTCTTCAACCCGATGCGACCGAGTCGCCTCACGTCGCCGAGGCCCGAAACTCCGAGCGAGAGCGCCGACACGATGAGCGGGATGACCAGCATGAACAGAAGTCTCAGGAACAGCTTGCCGGCCGGTTCGGTGCCGTAGCGAATCACACGCTCGAGCGCCGGAGAGCCCGCGAACAGCGCATTCGCGGCGAGGCCCAGCAGGGCTCCGAGCGCGAGTCCGATCAGCATTCGTATGGCGAGGCCGTGGCGCATGGCGGCGCAGTATGGCGATCACCTCGAGCGGCCACAAACTCCCGCGCGCGAGGCTTCCCGACCTCCATCGCCTCCGCTAGACTGCGCGCGATTCGTGGTTCTGACTGGGCGCGTGGCGCCCGACTCCCGGAGGACCTCATGACGGTGACCCCGTCCCGATCCATCGCGCCGGTCGACTCCAAGTCGCTGCCGGAGTACTCGCCGACGACCTACGTCGACTTCTCCAAGCCCGATCATCGCGCGGCGTTCGAGGCCGCACTCGCTTCGGTGCGCGCCGAGATGGGGAAGGAGTACCCGCTCGTCATCGGCGGCGAGCGTCTGAAGGGATCGGGAACCTTCGACTCCACGAACCCCGCGCATCCGAGCGAGGTGCTCGGTCGCTTTCAGTCGGGGACGGTCGAGCAGGCGAATCGCGCGATCGACACCGCGTTCGATGCCTTCCGCACCTGGAGCCGCGTGCCGGCGGCCGAGCGCGCCGCGTATCTCGTCGAAGCCGCGCGCCGCATGCGCGAGCGCCGGCACTGGTTCTCCGCCTGGATGGTGCTCGAAGTGGGAAAGAGCTGGGGTGAAGCCGACGCCGACACCGCCGAAGCGATCGACTTCATGGAGTTCTACGCGCGCGAGATGCTGCGCTACGACGCACCTCATCCGATCCATCAGATGCCGGGTGAGAAGGACACGATGGTGTACCTGCCGATCGGGGTCGGCGCGGTGATCCCGCCGTGGAACTTCCCGCTCGCGATCTGCGTCGGCATGACCACCGCTGCGATCGTGACCGGCAATACCGTGGTCGTGAAGCCGGCGAGCGACACGCCCGCGATCGCGTGGCAGTTCCATCAGCTCATGGAGGAAGTCGGGCTTCCGCCCGGCGTGTTCAACTTCGTCACCGGAGCCGGCGGCGTGGTCGGCGATACGCTGGTGCGCCACCCGAAGACCCGCTTCGTGAGTTTTACCGGCTCCAAGCCGGTGGGCATCGGCATCAACAAGCTCGCGGCCGAAGTGCAGCCGGGGCAGATCTGGCTCAAGCGCGTGGTCGCGGAGATGGGCGGCAAGGACGCGATCCTGATCGACGACGAAGCGGACCTCGACGCCGCGGCGCTGGGTGTGGCACAGGCGGCCTTCGGCTTCGGCGGTCAGAAGTGTTCGGCGTGTTCACGCGCGATCGTGGTGGACAAGGTGCACGATGCATTCGTCGCGAAGCTCATGGCGGTGATGCCGACATTCATCAACGTCGGCGATCCCGCGGCCTACGGTACTTATCTGGGACCGGTCGCCAGCGAGCGCGCGATGAAGACGATTCTCTCGTACATCGACGTCGGGAAGACCGAGGGCAAGCTGCTCACCGGCGGCGCGCGCGTCACCGGGGCCGATGGCTGGTTCGTGCAGCCGACCGTGTTCGACGACATCGCGCCGACCGCGCGGCTGGCGCAGGAGGAGATCTTCGGCCCGGTGCTCGCGATCATCCGCGCGAAGGACTACGACGACGCCCTGGCGATCGCGAACAACACCGAGTTCGGGCTCACCGGTGCGGTCTATACGAAGAATGCCACCAAGCTCGAGCGCGCGCGGCACGAATTCTTCGTCGGTAACCTCTACCTCAACCGCAAGTGCACG
The DNA here is from genome assembly GCA_013140805.1 of Candidatus Eisenbacteria bacterium. Taxonomy (NCBI): domain Bacteria; phylum Candidatus Eiseniibacteriota; species Candidatus Eiseniibacteriota bacterium. The sequence goes on along the minus strand of JABFRW010000150.1, from coordinate 10,130 downwards.
GGCGCCATGGTGGGCTGCCATCCGTTCGGCGGCTTCAACATGAGCGGGACCGATTCCAAGGCCGGCGGGCGTGACTATCTGCTGCTGTTCCTGCAGGCCAAGAGCATCGCCGAGAAGATCGGGTAGCGCGCGGTCTAGCGGTAAATCGTCTTCAGCCGACCCCAGCTTGCATCACGCGTCGGCGTCCGCGCATCGCACGTGTGGCCCGCGTGCGCGTCGTACACGGCGATGTCGCCGGCATCCGTGTTCGTATCGCCGTCGGAGTCCAGGTCCGCAGTGACGTCGTAGAGCGCGACACTCTCCTTCGCCACCAGTTCGAGCGCGTCGGGATTCGAGAACACCGACAGGCTGCCATTCTGATCGGGCGAGGCGGCGCCGCGCTGGCCAAGACTCACACCGTCGGCGCGAATCTCGACCGCGCTGCCCACGCACACGCCGCCCGCGCGAAGGAAGAACGTGACCACGCCCGCCGCGTTGGTGAGTGCCGCAACGTGCCCGGGTCCGATCGGCGTGATCCCGGGTCCCGGATCGCTCGGGCAGAACCGCACCGGGACGTCATTCGGGTAGGCGGCCGGAACGCTGCACGTCGAGAAATTCAGCTCGACGAAGCTCCCGACCACCGGATTGTTCGCTGCGTCGCGCACGACCATGGTGAACGGGATGTCCGCCTGAGGGCACACGACGATGTTGAGCGGGATCGTAGTGTTGAGCGGCGAGGGTACGCCGGCGAGTGCACGGGTCGGGGCGGCGCACACGCAGAGGAGCGCGAGGGCCAGGCAGGAGTTCGAACGAAGCGAGCGCATGACGACCTCCGAGAGAGAACCGTGATGGTGCGGCGGCGTGCCGCGCGAACGAAAACCGACCGCGTGCCGGGCGCGGTCGGTTTCGAAACCGTGATGAATCCGCGACTAGCGGTACGAGACCTTGAGACGGCCCCAGGTCTTGCCACCGATCGACGTTGCGATTTCCGCAGGCAGCCGGAAGATCAGGAACTCGTTGTTGTCGTTCGGGAGATTTGGCGCCGCTCCGATGCGGAACGGATCCGTGATGCTCAACGGGTCCGGGTTGTACCACATCCAACGAGCGTTGTTCAGAATGTTGCAGACGATCGGGAAGTTGCCCGCCGCGGAGTCATTCAGTTCTCCGATCGCGAGTACGCCGATGGTTCCCAGCGAACCTCCGGTGGGTCCCACCCAGCCGACGCTCGAATTCACGCCGCCCGAGTTGGAATTTGCCAGACCGATCTGAGTGGTGACCGTGGCGAGCGACGGAACACTCGACCCGGGTCCGCAGTCGGGATCGATGTCGAGACCAGTCGCGAAGACCTGCCAACCCTGCTGGCCGGTGCGCACGATCGTCGATCCATCGGTGAAGTCACCCAGGACGCCCTGAGTCACGCCACCATCGCTCCAGGTGACGACATAGAGATACTCACCGGAGAGCGCCGGCACCCCGAGATAGGCCTCGGGTCCCGGTCCGCACGAGAAGATTTCAGACGACAGACAGTTCTCGACCCCGCCGAACAGTGAGGTCGGTCCTGCAGCCGGACCGTAATCGAAGACATAGGCATTGTCGGCGGTGATGTTGACGTCCACCGCGAGCGCGCGCGTCGAGAATCCGAACACGAGCGCGAGTGCGAGAACCGGAGTCAGGACGCGCGCACCGGCACTGCGCACCGATGCGACGATGAAGCCGAACTTCGAGAACGAAGGAATCAGTGGGATCACCTGCGGCCTCCTTCAACCTTGGAGAGGAGTGATCAGGATGCTCGGGGGCGGTCCGGCGGCCACCGCAGAGCAAAAAGCCCGTGAAGGCGAGCGAAGCGCTGACGCGCCGTGCCTCACGGGACGATTTGGATACTGCGGCGGTGCCGGGGGAGCGTCAACGCATTTCGCCGCCGTTTCGAAATTACTTCGCGGACCGCTTGCGGGTCGGTGCCGCCGATTTCGCACGCCCCGCAGCCTTCGGCTTGCCCGCCTTCGATTTCGCCGCCTTCGGGACCGCGAGCTTTGACGGGGCGACGCCCTTCCCGGGCGTGGCGGTTCGGCGCTTCGCAAGCCGCTCCTCGAGCTTCGCGAACGGCATGGTATTGAGAATCGCGTTCTTCGAAAGCCCGGCACGCCGCGCGGTGAAGACGCCGTAGCGCATCAGCTCGAGCTGCGAGGTGGCGTGCGCGTCGGTGTCGATGACGAACGAGCAGCCGAGTGCCGCCGCGCGGCGCGCGTTCACGTCGTCGAGGTCGGTGCGGTCCGGCTGAGCACTCAGTTCCATCGCAACCCCGCGCGCGGCCGCACGCTCGAACACCGCATCGAGGTCGATCGCCACGGCGTCGCGCTGACCGATGCGGCGCGCGGTCGGGTGACCCATCGCGGCGACCGCGGGGTGATCGAGGGCTCGCAGCACGCGCGACGTCATCTCGTCGCGCTCCATACCGAGACGCGTATGCAGCGAGATCACGACCCAATCGAGCAGCCCGAGCGCTTCGTCGCCCAGATCGAGCGACCCGTCACCGAGAATGTCGACTTCGAGGCCGTGCAGCACTTCAATGCCCGGCACGGCACGACGCACCGCCTCGATCTCCGCCACCGACTTCGCCACGCGTGCGTCGTCGAATCCGCGGGTCATCGGCAACACTTTCGAGTGCTCGGTGATCGCGACGTACTCGAGCCCGCGATCGCGAGCGGCTTTCACCATGGCCTCGAGCGTGTCCTTGCCGTCGCTACGGGTCGAGTGCATGTGCAGGTCGCCGCGGATGTCGTCGAGCTCGATCAGCTTCGGGAGCTTGCCTGCGGCGGCCAGCTCGAGCTCGCCGTTCGACTCGCGAAGCTCGGGCGGAATCCAGGCGAGCCCGAGCGCCTGGTAGATCTCTTCCTCGGTGCGACCGGCGATCGTGCGCTCGCCCTTCGTGAGCCCGTATTCATTGAGCGACCATCCCTTGTCGATCGCCCTCTTTCGCAACTCGATGTTGTGCGCCTTGCTGCCGGTAAAGTAGAGCAACGCCGCGCCGAAGCTCGCATCGGGAACGTGGCGAAGGTCCACCTGGAGGCCGTTTCGCAATCGCACCGACGACTTGGTGTCGCCGCGGCCGAGCACGTCGACCACGTCCGGGTGCGTGACGAACACCTCCATGACGGTTTCGGCGCGACCTCCGGTCGCGAGCACATCCAGATCGCCGATCGTTTCGCGCCGCCGCCGGAACGAACCCGCGAGTTCCGCGTGATGGACGCCCTTCACTGCCTTCACGCGCGCCAGCAACTCGTGCGCGACCCCCCACGCACCGGCCATGAGCATGCGCCCGCTCGACTGCTCAGCGGTCGCGAGCGCCTTGAGCACGTTCTGCTCGACCTTCTCGCCGAAGCCCGGGAGGTCGCGCAGCTTGCCGGCCTTCGCGGCCGCCTCGAGCGTCGCGCGATCCTTCACCTTCAGCTCGGTCATGAGCGTCTGCACCCGCTTGGGGCCCAGCCCCTGCAACTCGGTGAGCGCCACCACCTCGAGCGGAATCCGCAGCTTGAGCTCGTCGAACAGTTCGGTCGAACCGCTCGCGACCAGGTCGCGAATCTTCTGCGCCAGGTCCTTGCCGATGCCCTTGAGCGCCTCGAGCGCGCCGGCCTCGGCGGCGAGCGTCGCCACCGGTTGCGGGAGCGAGCCCACGATGCGGCCGCCCTCGCGATAGGCGCGCACCCGGAACGGATTCGCGCCGTCGATCTCGAGCATGGTGGCGAGCTGTTCGAGCACGCGTGCGACGTCCTGATTGTTCATCACTTCCCTCCGACGCGCTTCAGAAACGCCGCCTCGTCGATCACCTTGAGCCCCAGCTTGTTCGCCTCATCGAGCTTGGAGCCGGCGCCGGGCCCGGCGATGACCAGTGTGACCTTCTTGCTGATCCCCGAGGCGATGCGCGCCCCGGCCGCTTCCGCGCGACGAGCCGCTTCGGGTCGCGCGAGCTGCTCGAGCGTCCCTGTGAACACCACGGTCTCGCCCGCCAGCGGCTGTGGACCGGCAGGGCGCGCGGCGGCGACCGGACGCACGCCGAGTTCGCGCAGTGACGCCAGCACCTTTCGATTGCGCGCGCCGCCGAAGAAGCTCGCCACCGCGTGGGCGACCTCAGGACCGATGCCGTGAATGCTCTGCAGCCGCGCTTCATCCGCATCCGCGAGCTTCTCCAGGCCGCCGAACTCCTCGGCCAGCACCTGCGCCACGGTGCTCCCGACGTGGTCGACGCCGAGCGCGAACAGAAAGCGATCGAGGCGTGGCTTCTTGCTCGCCTCGAGTGCCGCGATCAGATTCTCGATCGACTTCTCCGCGAAACCTTCGAGACTGGCGAGGTCGATGGGGGTGAGGCGATAGAGGTCGGCGAGGTTTTTGACCAGCCGCTGGTCGATCAGCTGCTTCACCGTCTTGTCGCCGAGTCCGGTGATGTCCATGGCGCCGCGTGCGCAGAAGTGGACGATGTGACCGTGCAGCTGTGCGGGGCACGCGAGGCCGTTGGTGCAGAGGTGATTCGCGCCGATCTTCTCGACCGGCGCGCCACACACCGGACACTTCGACGGCAGCTCGAATCGTTTGGTGCCGCGCGGGCGCTGGTCCATGAGCACTTCGACGACTTCGGGAATCACGTCGCCGGCACGACGGATGCGCACCGTGTCGCCGATGCGGACATCCTTGCGATCCAGTTCGTCCTGATTGTGAAGCGTCGCTCGGCTCACCGTGACGCCCGACACGTCGACCGGCTGGAGCATCGCGACCGGCGTGAGCTTGCCGGTGCGACCGACCTGGACCGCGATGTCGAGCAGTTTCGTGACCTCGATGCGCGGCGGAAACTTGAGGGCGACCGCCCAGCGCGGGCTACGCGACTTCATGCCGAGCTGCGCCTGCCAGTCACGCCGATCCACCTTGATGACCACGCCGTCGATCTCGTACGGCAGACGATCCCGCTCCGCGGCGAGCCGCGCGTGAAAGTCGGCCGCTTCGCCGATGGTGCGGCAGTGCTCGACCCGCTCCTCGACGTGAAAGCCCCACCCGCGCAGCGCCGCGAGCATGCCACGTTGGCTTTCGAACTCGAGACCTTCCGCGAAGGTGACCTCGTAGGCATAGAGGTCGAGTCTGCGTTCGGCCGTGACCTTCGGATCGAGCTGGCGCACCGTGCCGGCGGCCGAATTGCGCGCGCTCGCGAACGGCTCTTCGTTCGCTTCGACGAGGCGCTTGTTCAGCGCTTCGAATTCCGCGAGCGGCATCAGCGCTTCGCCGCGCACCGCCATGCGGCCGCGTGCCGCCGGCACGCCTTTGGCAGACGCGAGGCGCAAGGGCAGTGCCCGGATCGTGCGCAGGTTTTCGGTGATGTCCTCGCCGGTCTCGCCGTCTCCGCGCGTCGAACCGAGCACGAAGGTGCCGTCTTCGTACACCAGCTCGACCGACAGGCCGTCGAACTTGGGTTCTGCCACGTAGTCGACCTGCTCCCGCTCGAGCAGGCGTTTCACGCGCTCGTCGAACTCCTCGATCTCCTCGCGCTCCATCAGCGAGTCGATCGAGCGCATCGGAGCGAGGTGTTGGACCTTCCTGAACGCGGAGCGCAACCCGCCCGCGACACGCTGGCTCGGTGAATCGGGGCGGCGCAAGTCCTGAAACTGCGCTTCGAGCGCGAGCAGCTCGCGCACCAGCTGGTCGTAGGCCGCATCGGAAATCTTCGGCTGGTCGAGCAGGTAGTAGCGGCGATCGTGCTCGCGGATTTCGTCACTGAGCGCGGCGATCCGCCGAGTCGCCTCGGCGCGGGTCATGCGCGGGCGGGTCGCGCCACGATCGCGCGCAATCGTGCGATCTGCGCGTCGCTCATCGGCATGACGCTCAGGCGCGTGTTGCGGACCAGTTCGAGGGACTTGAACACCGCGTCGCCGCGAAACTCGGCGAGCGAGACGGGTCGCGCCAGCTTTTCGACCGGCTCGAGATCCACGACCACCCGGCTCGGGTCTTCGAGCTTGGGGTCCGGATAGGCGGCCTTGGTCACGCGTGCGATGCCGATCGCGGCACGGTCGTCGCCGGAGTGATAGATCACCACCAGGTCGCCCTTCTTGGCGGTGCGCAGATGGATGAGCGCGAGCGCGTTCGAGACGCCATCCCAGGTGGTGTGGCGGTCGCGCACCAGGTCGGCGAACGAATAAGTCGAGGGTTCGGTCTTGAACAGGAAGGTCGGCACAGCGTCACGCTACGCAAGCTGTGCGGAGGGCGCAACTCTTCGGGCGGCGGTCGCGCCTCGATGCTTGTCCGCCGCCGCTCGCGTGCCCTAGTCTGCGCCCATGTCGCAAGAACGCCGAAAGGAACCGCGCAACCCTCGCGCCACCTTCGATTCGCTCGCCCGCGAGGCGATCGAACGCTGCGTGCCCGAAACGCGTCAACCCACGGCGAGCTGGCATCAGGCCGTGAATCACGCTTGGGTGCGCTGGCCGATCGAAGGCGGTCGCTGGCGATTTCTCGCGCTCATGCGACACCTCGATTGGATCTCGGGCGAGGTCGGCTTCGCCAATGATCCGGTCGACATGCAGGTGTTGGCGCTTCATCCCGGGTCGACGGGGGACGAGGGTGGTGGAGCGCGGGCGCGACTTGGCGATCTGCTGGGCGAGGGCGACCGCTGGTGGCGTGGAGGCGCGCGCGAACACGAGCTGGTCGAGCGACTCGAGTGGATGGCGCTGCAACTCCACGTGAAGGGCCCGTCCTACTTCCATCATCATCCGCTCGTCGCGCGGAGTGAGCGATGAGCGGCGAGGCGACCCGGCGCGAAGCGACGGCGCGCGAGTCGCTGGAGCGCGCGTTCGGCGAGTCCGCGCATTGCAGCGCGTGCGCTGCGGCGGTCGCGGACTATCGTGTGGTCGCGCTGTTCCTGCACGAAGGCGTGGTGGTGCGAGCGTATTGCCGCGCCTGCTACGACGATGCACTGGCGGGTGAGTACGGCGCGCGCGGCGAGGGGCTGCTGCTCGACTACGACGCGTTCGTCGAGCGGTTCGGCGCGGCAGGTCCGCGACCCCGCGTGAGTCCCGTGGACCGCGCCTTGTTCGGACTGATGCGCGATTCGAATCTGGCGAGCCTGACTCCCGCGACCGAGTGTCTCGCACGTCGCCGCGGCACGGCGCCCTACCGATTCGCGGCGACGTTCGGCGCGCCCGGGCACGAGACGCGCGCGACCTTCGAACTCACCGCGGAGGGTCGGATGCAGCAACTCACCGGCGACGCGTCCGCGCAGGAGCGGGTCCAGCGGGCGGTCGAAGGCTAGCGCACGCCGTCGCGCTCGGGCTCGAGAGGCGCAAGCTTCAGCCACGGTTTTTCGCCCGGCGACGATTCGAACGGCAGCCGCGAGAGGTCGAGATCGACCTGCGGACCCAGCTCGTAGACGTTTCGGTAACCGTAGGTGTAGAGCGTGATGTAGGTCGACAGGTTGAGCGAGGCCGGCGCGAGCTTGGCCGGAAACGGTCCCTCGGCGTTCGTGAAGTTGTTGTTGCATTAGATCAGGATCCGCGTGTTCTTGTCGGGGATCAGGCGTGCGAGGCTCTCGACGGTGAGATCGGGGAAGCTCAGCGACATCGCGCCTTTCACGTGCAGCTCGTCGAACTTCTCGCGGCTGCGCGCATCCAGCACCAGCGTGCCGGGCTCGAGCATCATGCGCAGGAACTCCGCTTCGCTGACGCGCCGCGACTCGCGGTGTCTGGCGACTTCGCGCGCGATACGAAGGTGCGCATCCATGTCGATCGCGGGATTCGCGATCTCGGGGCGGGCGAGCGGCCGAGCGCCGACAATTGTCAGCAGCGTGAGCAGGATCAGGACGAGCGCGCGTGGACGCATGATCGAATCTCCTTCATCACCGGTGAAGTGATGCTCGCGCGCGACGCGCGCACGAGCCGGGCCCGGTCCGGTTCGCCGTGTGGCGACTAGCCGCCGCTCACGGCCGGAATGATCGAGATCGCGGCCCCGGAAGGTATCGGCGTGCCGAGGCCCCCGGTGCATCGAATGTTCTCGTCGGTCACGAAGACGTTCACGTGCGGGCGCACCTCGCCACGCTCGGTGACCACCCGGTCGCGAATGCCCGGGTGGCGGTGCCACAGCAGGTCGAGAGCCTCTCCGACGGTGGCGGGAGAGGCCTCGATCCGCACCCGACTCGCGCCGTCCGAGAATTCGGTCAGCATCGACGGGATGAAGAACTCGATCGCCATCGCTAGCGCTTCCGGCGCGCAGCCGCACGCTTCGGCGTGGCGGCGCGCTTGGGTTTTGCGGCGCGCTTGGGTTTTGCGGCGCGCTTGGGCTTTGCGGCGCGCTTGGGCTTCGCCGCGCGTTGCGCTCTCACTTCGCCGATCACTGCCGTCTTCACGCACACGATCGGCGGCAGTCCGTCGGCGAGCGACTGCCAGTGGGCCCCGCCATCCGGAGAGCCCCACACCGAGCCGCTGCGCGTTCCGAAATAGACTCCCGCCGGATTGAACACGTCGGCCGCCATGGCGTCTCTCAAGACCGTCTCGTGCGCGCCGCTCTGCGGCATGCCTTTGCCGAGCGGCTCCCACGAGCCGCCGCCATCACGGGTGCGGTAGACCCTCAGCTGTCCCTCGGGTGTGCAGCGGTACCGGTCGGACTCGATCGGCACGATGTAAACGGTCTCGGGATCGTGGGGATGCATGGTCATGGCGAAGCCGAAGTCGCTGGGAACGCCGTTCGCGATGTCTCGCCACGAGTCGCCGGCGTCGTCGCTGCGATACAGGCCCCAGTGATTCTGCAGGAACAGTCGCTCCGGCCGCGACGGGTGCCGTACCACCTTGTGAACGCACTGACCGAATTCGGGGTGCTTGCCCGGAAGGAAGTCGGCGCGCACGCCGTGATTGCGCGCTTTCCAGGTGCGTCCGCCGTCATCGGTGCGGTAGTGGCCACCGGTCGAGATCGCGACGTGCATGCGCTGCTCGTTCGAGGGATCGAGCAGGATGGTGTGCAGACACAACCCGCCGCCACCAGGCTGCCACTGCGGCCGGTGCGGATGCTCGAACAACCCGCGCGACAGCTCCCACGACTCTCCCGCGTCACGACTCACGAACAACGCCGCAGGCTCGACGCCGCAATAGAGGGTGTCGGGCTCGCTCGCGCGACCCGGTGCGAGTTGCCAGATCTGTTGAAGCGAGAGTTCGGTGTCGGCGGGGAACTTGACGTTTGCGCTCTCGGGATGGGTCCACGAGTGACCGAAGTCGTCGCTGTGATGAATCACGGAGCCCCAGTGCATGCTGCTCGCCGCCGCCAGCAGGCGCTTGCGTCCATTGCGCCCGTCGTAACACGCCGCGTAGACCGCATGACCCGGAAAGTGCGGGCCGCCGATCTCCCAGCGCCGGCGCGCAGAGTTGGAGCGCAACACGAACAGCCCCTTCATGGTGCCGACCAGCACGAGCACGTCGCCGTTCTTCACCTTGAGCTGACGGGTCGCGACCATCGAATCCTCCGCAGTTAGGGCCACACCGCCGCAGCCACGGTGACGACCGTGCCGTCTTCCTCGGACGAAGCTTCATAGTGCAGCAGTCGGCCGGGACCCGGCACCGCGCCGCGCAACATGGCGTAGGTCGCCCCCCAGCCGCACACGCGCGTCGAATCGGCGTGCGAGGCGATCGTGTCGTACCAGCCTTGCGCTTCGCCTCGCAGTGCGGCCTCGAGTGCCGCGCGATCCTTGAGTTCGACTTCGCTCAGAATGCGCGGGTCCGGTGTCGGATCCCCGAAGCGAGGGCCGACATGCGACAGGTCGATGCCCGCGACGTGAAGCGTCGGCCCGCCCAGGCGAGCCTCGGTCTCTCGCAGCGTGCCGAGCAGGGCCTCGAGTGGAGCCACCTCGGCGGGTGTGCGCCCGGACTCGAGTATCGCGTGGAAGCCGCCGAGCAGAATCGGAACCAGTCGGATCGGCCGCTCCCCAAGCCAGCGCTTGAGATACAGGAGCTGGAACTCGATCGAGTGTTCGTCGCGATGGACCAGTTCGCCGTGATACGCGATGTCACCGAGCGGCGCCGCGAGCGCGTCCACGAACTCGGTGTCGCAGGCGACCGGCCCGAACGGTGTCTCGAAGGCCTTGCGCGTGAGCGCGAGCGTGTCGCCCCACAATTGATGACCGACGCCATACACGATGA
>JABFRW010000149.1 GCA_013140805.1 Candidatus Eisenbacteria bacterium | reverse complement strand
ACATCCGCTCGAAGTGGTGCGGGTGATGAACCGGCTCATCATGGCGGCCGAATCGAACGGCGGCCCGGTCATCGAGCTGCGGCGCGGCCGCTCGGTCACCGCGCAGGAAGCCGTCTCGCGCGCCGCGGTGCTGCTGGCGCGCGACCTGGGCGCGCGTGCGATCGCGGCGCACACCACGCGCGGTCTCACGGCGCGTTTCATCGCCGCCGGCCGCGAGCCGATTCCGCTGCTCGCCTTCACGCCGCATTCCGAGATCCGCAGCCAGCTCTCACTCACGTGGGGCTGCGAGACCTTCGTGGTGGCCGAGACCTCGGACACCGACGAGATGGTGCGGCAGGTCGATCACGCCATGATCGCGGCGGGACGCGGCAAGATCGGTGACCTGGTCGTGATCGTGGCCGGGATGCCGGCGGGCCGGGCCGGTAACTCCAACACGCTGCGCGTCCACCGACTCGGCGAGCCGGTCGGCCAGTAACGCCGCTGCGCGCCCGCGCGGCTCAGCGCCGCAGCTCGACCACCAGGGCCTGCACCGCCCGCGAACGATGCGAGATCGCGTTCTTCTCGGCGGCGCTGAACTCGGCGAGCGTGCGCGTCTCGCCGGTCGGAACGAACACCGGGTCGTAGCCGAAACCGTGCGAGCCGCGCGGCGCCTCGATCACGCGACCCTCGAGAACCCCCTCCGCGACCACCTCGCGGCCGTCCGGAAAACGCGCGAGGCACACGGTGCGAAATCGCGCCGCGCGCCGTGCCGCGGCGACACCCGCCAACCGCTCGAGCAGCAGCCGCACGTTGTCGGCGTAGGTGGCGGCAGGCCCCGCGAACCGCGCCGCGTGAACGCCCGGCGCGCCGTCGAGCGCCTCGACTTCGAAGCCGGTGTCGTCCGCGATCGATGGCCGCCCGGTGTGCGCGCACGCGGCCTGCGCCTTGATGCGCGCGTTCTCGATCAGCGTGGCGCCGAGTTCCTCGGGAGCGGTCGCGCCCGGAAACTCCGCCAGGGAGCGCAGCCGCAGTCCGCTGCCTGAGATCAGTGTCTCGAGTTCGCGGGCCTTGTCGGGGTTGAAGGTCGCGAGCACGAACTCGAGCGGCACGGCGGCGCTCATCGCCGGCGGGGTCTCACCGAAGGGCTCATTTCGAAGCCGGCGCCGCCGGCATCGGCAGCAACCCCGAGTCCCCGACCAGCCGGCGCTGATGCGCGAGCACGCGCTTGATGCCGCGCCGCGCCAACCGCAACAGCTCGCGAAGCTGCGCTTCGCTGAACGACGTGGTCTCGCCGGTGCCCTGCAGCTCCACGAACTCGCCGCTGCCGGTCATCACAACGTTCATGTCGACCGCCGCACCCGAATCCTCGGTGTAGCACAGATCGAGGCACGGGGTGCCCTGCACCAGGCCGACCGAGATCGCCGCGACGCTGTCGCGCAACGGAGGCCCCTTGAGCTGATGCTCGTTCGAGAGCGTTACGAACGCGTCGTGCAGCGCGATCAACGCGCCGTTGATCGCCGCCGTGCGGGTGCCGCCGTCGGCCTCGATGACGTCGCAATCGAGCACGATGGTGCGCTCGCCGAACACCGTGAGATCCGTGACCGCGCGCAGGCTGCGACCGATCAGTCGCTGAATCTCCTGCGAGCGTCCGCCGGTCTGGCTCGAACGCGGGGTGCGCTCGGTGGTGGCGCGCGGCAGCATCGCGTACTCGGCGGTCACCCAGCCGCGCCCCTGACCGCGCATCCAGCCCGGCGCCTTGCCGTCGACCGACGCCGTGCACAGCACGCGGGTCCGGCCGAACGTGACCATCGCCGAACCCTCGGCATGCGGAATCACGCCGCGCTCGATCTTGAGCGGGCGCAGCTCGTCGATCCGGCGTCCGTCGGGACGCACGAACGCGGCGACCACCGCCGGCTTGGACTCGTGGGCGCGGATCGAGGCGGGCTTGCGGGTCATCGGGATTCTCCGGAGGCGGCGAGAGGTAGGGCGCGGGGGCTCACGCCTGCGAACGTTCGAACCACGGCAAGTCGGTCTGATCCACCACGTGAACCGGCGGCAGCTCGCCACCGAGAAACGCCTGCGCCACGCGACCGAAGTTGCGTGGCTCGTCGCTGAGATAGAAACGATGACGCGGTGTCGCGTGATCGCCGAGCTGTCCGCGTTCGTGCAGCAGTCGCGCCATCGCACGCGCCGCCTCGGCACCCGAGTCGATCAGCGTCACCGCCGGTCCCATCAGGTCGCGCAGCAGGTGGGTGAGCAACGGATAGTGCGTGCAGCCGAGGATCAGGCTCTCGATTCCGCTCGGAATCAACTCGGTCAGGTACTCCAGCGCGATCAGCCGGCTGGCGGGATGATCGATCATGCCTTCCTCGACCAGCGGCACGAACAGCGGACAGGCACGCGAGATCACCGCGGCACCCGGCGCCAACCGCTCGATCTCGAGCGGATACGCCTTGCTCCCCACCGTTCCAAGCGTGCCGATCACGCCGATGCGTCCGTGCGGACTCGCGGTCACCGCGGCCTGCGCCGCCGGTTCGATCACGCCGACCACCGGCACGTCGAGCCGGCGCTGCAATGCCTCGAGCGCGAACGAGGACGCCGTGTTGCATGCCACCAGCAGACACTTCACGTTCTGACGCACCAGGAACTGGGAGATCTCGAGACTGAAGCGCGTGACTGTCTCGCGCGACTTGGCTCCGTAGGGCAGCCGCGCGGTGTCACCGAAGTACAGCACCGACTCGCGCGGCAGCACGCGGAAGATCTCGCGCACCGACGTGAGCCCGCCGATGCCGGAATCGAATACTCCGATGGGACGCGGATCGAACGTGTTGGGCATGTGCCGCCTTAGGGCCAGTCGTGGACATCGAGTGGACGATCGAGCGCGACGTGACCGCCGAGTGTCGCGATCGGGCGTCCGGAGCACGCGAGACGGACCCGCTTCACCTCGGGCAGGTTCGCGCCCAGCGTGCGCAGCAGCGAAGCGATGGCCAGGTACTCGGCGGTCGAGCCGCCGCTGAATCCTCGCAGGAATGCACCCGACAGGTCGAGCGTGAGCAGTCCGCGATCGTCGAGGTAGGCGCGCAGCACCGCGGTGCCGGTCGGCAGAGCGGGCACGCCGTCCCCACGCGGGCCGCGATCCAGCTCGGTGACGAGTGCCGCGACCCGTTCGCGCAGCGAACTGGGCTCGAGGATCTCGCGCGACTCACTCACCAGCCGATCCCCTTCAGGTGCCGCGAAGTACAGCTGCACCGCGCGCGCGCCCCCGCGTGTCGAGTCGGGCCCCGCGCACGCCGAGGAACGCCACCGCCACGAGCGCGAGCGCGAGCAGGAATGCGAGCCATGGACCCGGGCCGCCGCGCGCCGGAGTACCCAGTCCGCGCCGCGTCGTCACACCCTCGTAAGTCGG
>JABFRW010000148.1 GCA_013140805.1 Candidatus Eisenbacteria bacterium | reverse complement strand
CGGTCGCCCACTCGCCTCTACCGCCCAGCCTCCGCATCGCGACGACCGCGCGACTACGTTGTGGCCCCTGGCCCCACCTGCGGAGGTTCTTCCATGCAAGCTCGCCATTGCCGTCGAGCGCACTCGAGCACCGCCCACGCGACGCGACTCCTGTTTGCGATCGCACTGCTCGTGAGTGCGACGCTCTTTCCCGCGAGCCTCTTCGCGGCGGGTACGGGTGCGTGGAGCCCTGCCAGCGACTGGTCGCCATCGCCGAGCAACTATCACGCGGTTCATCTCGCGTTGCTGAGAGGTGACGGCAATCCCGACCACAGCCGCGTCTTTTGGTGGTTGAACGAAGATGGCAACGGGTTCCATGCGGGCCTGCGCGCGTGGACTCCGGGCAGTGAAGGGTGCGGGGCATTTCCGACCACGTTCGTGGATCGCCCGGTCACGCAGCCGAGCGGCATGAACCCGTTCTGCGCCGGCCTCGCGCAGCTTCCTTACCCCGACAGCGGGCTGCTGGTGATCGGCGGGACGGACGCGGATATCGGCGACTACGGCGACTACCGCACGCGACGATTTCGTCCTGCGGGTGGCACCACCAACGGCGGTACGTGGTCCAATACCGGCGACATGCTGGACTGGAGGTGGTACCCCTCGTCAAGCACTACGAAGGACGGGAGGGTGCTCACGGTGGGCGGCCTGAGACCTCGGCACAGTCGCTACTTTGGCGGGAGAGTCAACGGAGCGATCCCGAGCGCTGCGGTCGGCGAAAAGCTGCGCCGCTTCCTGCCGGCGCGAGACGGCAAGTGGGAGCCGGATCTCTATCCGGTCGATGACCCAAACCCCTCCGCGCCTCCCCCCGGGCGGCCCGGCTGGCGGGAAGGGCATACGTTCATCGAGAGCGACCAGTCAGCGAACGGGTTCGAGTGGCAAGTGTTGTTCGGCGGTCGCGACGCGGGTGGACAGGTGAAGAACGACACCTGGTTCCTGACCCGCAGGGAGAACGTGTTCTCCTCCGACTACCTCTACGAGTGGCAGTGGGTCGACGCGACCAGCCCTCCCCTCGCGCGCAGCGAGCACACGATGATTGTGGCGGGTGTGCCCGGCAAGAGTCCCGGCGACAAGCTCGTCATGTACGGCGGGAGGTTGCAGAATGGCGCCCTCGACGATGGAGTCTATCGCCTCTATTGGGAAGCGTCCGAAACCAAGTTCAAGTGGGCACCGATGACGATCTCCGGCACCGGCCCTTCGGATCGCTGCGGGCACACGGCGATCTACGACGAGAAGGTGGTCGGCAGCGAAACCCGCAAGCGCATGATCGTGTTCGGTGGCACCTCGGCGATCGGCACCGACCCGATCGACCAGAAGGTGTGGGAATTGCGGTTCGACGATGCGCAGCCCAACAACGCGACCTGGTACTCGATGACGGTGGAAGATCTCCAGCCCGGAGTCGTGGACCCGGCACCTCGCTACTGGCACAGCATGCCGCAGGACTATCGAGAGGGCGAAGCGCCGGTAGCCGAACTCCACGAGGCGTATATGTACGGCGGGGTGCTCGCGGGCACCAACGCGTATTCGGACTCGCTGTGGAGGCTGAACATTCTGGACGACGGGAACGTGAGCTGGGAGTTGATCACGGTGACGGACGTGGGCGGGGCACGCCCCGGGCCGCGCGCGCGACACTCGGCGACCTTCGACGGCATCCAGGGCTCGGGCTACGGCCGGATCCTCATCAACGGTGGCCAGAACGCCGGCGGCTACATCCCCGACGGGAAGACGTGGAAGGTCGACGTGGGGTCGGGGGCAAGAAAGTGGGAGGTGTGGGGAGATGCCGGCGTTGCGCTCACCGGGCACACCTCGGTGCTCGATTTCGACGGTACGTTCGCGCGGCGCGCCGAGGTATTCGATCCCGTGTCTCAAACCTGGTCCAATTGGGCCAACGCCCCGCTCGGCTTGACCAACCTTTACCCCCTGGTGTTTTCGATTCCGGGGGCGACGCAGCCCGCGGGTCGCATGTTCGTGGTGGGCAGGAATGGACCCAGCTACCGGCTCGACTTTCCCAAAGGGGGCGCTCCGGGCTCGGCCTGGCAGGCGCTGCCCAATGCAAACAACACTCACGCTCCCGAGACGGCTGTGATGCACCGGCCCGGCAAGATCATGGTGTCCGGGGGAACGTCGGGCCCAACGGTGGTCGGCACGACCAAGACCCTGGACGCCACGAACCTCAACAATGAGTGGGTGGCCTCCCAGGACATGGTGCCGAGAACTCATCACAACACGGTCCTCCTGCCGAACGGCAAGGTGCTGGCGTTGGGAGGAGAGACTTTCGTCGCAGGCGTGGAGACTCCCGAACTGCGCCCGCAGATGTGGGACCCCGACGGCAATGGTGGCGTGGGTACGTGGACGGCCCCCGGTGATCTCACGGTGGAGCCGCTGCGGCGCGGCTATCACTCGACCGCGATTCTGCTCCCTGACGGTCGCGTGCTCACGGCGGGCGGTGAGTACGGGGGCGTCCCCCCCAATGGCGATGGCAACCGCGACAAGTACAAGGCCGAGGTCTACTGCCCGCCCTACCTGTTTAACGCCGATGGCACGACCCTCGCTGCCCGCCCGGCGTTTCAAACCCCCACCGGAGCGCCCCGCCTGGTTCAGTGGCGGCAGGTGTTCACGATTTGCACCCCGAATGCTTCCAACATACAGAAAGTCGCGATGATGCGGCCGGGAGGCACCACGCACGCGTTCGACGAGAACCAGCGCTACGTTCCGTTGTCTTCCGTCCCGGCCACCAATCCGTCGCGCCTGCTGGTGACTGCGCCGGCAAGCCCGGACTCGGCGCCACCCGGCGACTACTTGTTGTTCCTCGTCGGCATGGGGTCCAGCAACCCCGAGGTTCCATCGGTCGCCGAGTGGATTCGACTGGGGGACACCAAGGGCGACGATCGCTGCGATGTGACGGCGGGAGCGACGCTCACCAATGTCACGGTCGAGGTGGTCACGCCGAGTGCGATCTTCGCAAATTGGACCGCCACTGCCGACGACGGAACGAATGGGGATTCGGGTCCGGCGCTCGAGTTCCACTTGCGCCGCTCATCCGTGGCCATCAACTCCGAAGGCACTTGGACCCCCTCCATCGAGTCAACGGATGAGACCTCTCCGGGTCCCATCGGCACGGATGGCCAGGGTTCGTTCTTGTTCCTTCAGTCGTGCACTTGGTACCACCTTGCCGTGCGGTCAGATGACGACCACCGAAACCTTTCCGGTTTTCACGGCGAAGTGAAGGTGAAAACCATGTGCGGTGGCGCCGGCGGCGGTTCGCTCGTGGCATCAGCTCCCGAAGTCGCCGCGCCGATCGGTGCGGAACCCGGCGGCGTCCTCACGCTCGCCACCACGCGCACGGCCGGCGGGGGCTGGCGGGTGGAGATCGCGCGCGCACCGAGCCAGTCCATGAGCGCCGAAGACGCCGGCAAGATCGCGATCCAGACGCTGACGGAGAACCACTGGGTCACGGTGCGGCGTCATGCGCTGGCCGCGACGAACGATGAGTTTGCCCTGTGCCGGCTGCTCGATGGCGGACGCACGGTGGTGCCGGTCGGTCACGAAATCGCGCGGGTCGCTCCATCGCTTCAGTCGGCGGGCGAAGCCTTCACCCTGACGCATGCAACTCACTCGGCCGCGGGCGACATTACGGGCGAGGTGCTGAACGAGGCGCCAGTGCTCGCCCTGGCCGAGGATCAAACCCTCACGCTGGACTACGCAACCAGCGCTTCGCCGTCGGGCGACGAGGAGCCATGGTTCGCGGTGGCAATCAAGACGGCGGCGGCTGGAAACACCGCGCTGAACAACCCGCCGGGTAGTCGGCTGCAGTTACCGGTCGTGCCCGATCGGGTCGCGCTTCAGCCCAGCCGCCCCAATCCTGCGAGCGGGCCCACTGCCATCGAGTTCACGCTGCCGCGGGCGATGAACGCGCGACTGGAGGTGCTCGACGTGCAGGGCCGCCAGATTCGCACGCTGGTCGATTCGCACCTCGACGCGGGTGCGCATTCCATGGTCTGGGATCGCACGAATCGTGCGGGCCGGCGCGTCCCGACCGGTGTTTACCTCTGCCGGCTCATCGCGGGCGGAACGCGCCACCAGCGTGCGGTGGTGGTCATCGAGTGAGCGGACTTAGGCGGGGCCGCGAGGCCCCGCCTACCGCACCGGCATCTGGAACTTGAACTCCGGATTGATCTGCCGGATCTCGCCCACGAGCCGCACCAGGTTCGCTTCGTTCTCCTGCGACGGCTCGGACTTCCAGGTGGTGTAGAGCTCGAGCAGCTCGTCCTGCTTGACCCGCAGCATCTCCTGCTGCGACGCCTCGTCCACCGAGCGTTCGAGGTGGTAGACCTCGCCTTGCGACAGGCGCTTCATCAGGTCCAGGTACTCGCCGCGCATGTGCGACAGGATGCGCAGGTACTTGTCGAAGCCGACCGAGAGCTTCTCCAGCACTTCGGTGACGCCCTGGTTCTTGCGATGGACCTGCTGTGCGTACGAAAACGCGAAGTGGTAGTAGGTCTTGCCGCGCCCGATGAACGCCTCTTCGCTGGGCGCCGCGCCGCGCGCGCTGCCGGTCACGCCGGCCGGGTTGTCGAAGATCCCGATCGAAACCAGCAGGAAGTCGGCGTTGGTCTTGTAGATCATGTATTTGAGCCGCGCGTCCGTCGAGGTCGAGAGGCGCCGGAATACGTCCGTGTCGTACTTGGACAGGAAGCGCTTGGACTGCTCGACGTACTCGGGATTGATGAACGAATGGAGCAGGTGGGCGAGGTAGACGTTGACGTCCTCGTCGTAGAACTCCTGATTCGAAACCAGCCCGGTCTCCATGCGGGAGTAGAGCAGGCAGTTGATCATGAAGTGATACGTCGGCTGGAGCTCACGACTCTGGCTCTTGAGATCGACGTAGTTGCGGGGATTCATGCCGCAGTGGAGTCGCATCGTTCGTGCCATCCGGGTGGGTGGCGCTGCGCGAGTGCCAAGCCGCTGGCCCAAAGGCGACAAGCAACTGCGACACGCGCGGCAACTGACCGGAAACCCGCATCCAGTCTCGGCAGACGACTCAATCGATGGGGACTTTGCCCCGAATGAACGTCGCCCCGAGTGTCGCGCCGCGGCCACCGGCATTGCATGACGAACCGCAACGGCAATGCAATTCCAGAAACCGGTTGAATCGACTGCCGTCGGCCTGCGACCCTTCGAACCTCAAGCCGTTCGGCACGAGCGCGATAGGGACTTCGTGCGCGGCCCGCTCCCCCGTGCAGTCTGCGATTGCTCGAAGGGGACGCGCCGTCGCCGACGTTGCGGAGTCGCGCCGCCGCCGCGTCGCGCTCGATCGGGCGACGAATCCCGCCACAAGCCTTTGGAGGGCATGGGATTTGCGCTTTGGTTCAGTCATCGATCAGCTTCCGCCTCCCGCGCAGCACACCTCCGAGACCTCCATGCCCGACTCCGTGCCGATTCGGAATCGCTCCGAAGCGTCGTCCGCCGCCGTGGCGGGCAGCGGCCTGCGGCTGCGGCTGTGGCTCGGGTGCCTGGGCGGCACGCTCCTCACCGCGACCGGCGTGTGGCTGATGCTCGGCTCCCGCCCGCTTCCGCAGGGCCCGCTCGACCTGCCGCCTCTGGTGGCGGGGCTCGCGCTGGTCGCCGGCGTCGGCCTGGTCACCGGTACCCTGTTCGCTGCGTGGCTCGAGCGGGCAATCGTCGGTCAGCTCCGCGGACTTCAGCAGGGCATCGAGCGCGGGGACTTCGCAAGTCTGCGTGGACTTCCGGCGTCGGCCGGCTGGGGCGAACTGTCGTCGCTGAGTCTCGCGGTGCAGGGCATGCTCGAACGTGAGCGGCGCTCATTCGCCGTGACGCAGGAACTCGTCGCCACCCATGGCGAAATCGAGGCGCTGCACGCGGCCGTCACGCGCTGGAACGAGACCGAACGCTGGGCGCCGCTGCAGACCGGCGGCGGACCGCTGGCCGGCCTTACCCAGGCGATCCAGCTCGGCATCCGCCGGCTCGACTCGATGCGCGATCAGAACGTCGGCGCGGTGCGCGAGATCCGTGGTGCGCTCGACGATGCGCGCCATGCGGCGCGCGACGGCTCTTCGCAAGCGGAGCGGGCATTCGTCGAGGCGACTTCGCTGCTCACCACGATTCGCGAGCTGCAGAGGCTCGAGGCCGAGCTGACGCGAGCGCTCGAGCTGCGCGACGAAGCTCCGGCGCCGCAGCGCCCCGACGGCGGGCTCGCGATGCGTGAGGTGTTCGAGACGCTGGTCGAGGGCTCCGAGCGCAGCGTGCAGCATCTGTCCGAAGCCGTTTCGCGCGTGCGCGGCGTGAGCGACCAGGTGCGCCTGGTGGCGAACCGATCGACGCTGATCGCGCTCAATACCGCGGTCGCGGGTACCACCGGCAGTCCGGTGACCGCCTCGATGACGGGCGAGATGAAGCAACTCGCGCTCGACGTCCAGGCAGCGAGCGATCGCACCGCCGAGCTGATCGCGACGATCGAACGCGAAACCGCCGCAGCGGTCGAACGCATGCGCGAGGTGCGCGAGCGAGTGGCCGCGCGGCTCGAAAGCCTCTCGCTCGAGGCTCCCGTCACGCGCCCGATCGGCTTCGACGATTCGAGCCGCCTGCTCGACCGCGTGCGCGAGATGATCTCGGACGCCGGCACCAAGGGCGAGCGACTGTCGGCCGCAAGCGAGCGAGTCTCGACCGCGGCGGATCGCCTGGTGCGCGACGTCGAACGCGAGGAAGACGCCCTGGCCCAGCTCGAAGACCGACTCGCACCTCTCACGTTGACGTCCGCCGTTCCGGGGCCGGACCCCTCGCCGGCCTCGGACGCGGACGCCAACGACTCGGATCCACCCGCCACACGCGGCACCGCGCTGCGACTGCTCGACGCGGAAGCGCCGGGCGACTCGCCGGATCCCGCCACTCCATCCCACCACGACCGAATCGGAGAAGGACTTTGAGCGGCATCGAACCGGAACGCCGGAATCCTTCCCCTCCCAATCCCACGGCTTCCACGCTGCCGGGAATCGGAGCCGACCAGGCGTTGCTCGGCCTGCTGCTGCTCGCCGGCCCAACGGCGCGACCGCTCGAACGAGTGCGCATCTCGCCGCTGGTCGCGGGGGCGATGCGAGCCGCGATCGACGTGCTGATCGGCGAGCTCGAGACGCGCGCGACGCTGCGCTCGCTGGCGGACGATGGCGTGCTCGATCTGCGAATCGAGCCGGTCGATCCGCGCGGCATCGTAGTAGCGGGCGGAGTGATCGAAACCGTCGAGGGCAGTCTCGCGCCGGTCGCCGGCTCGTTGCGGCAGTGGTCGCTGCGGGTCCCGGTGCTCGCGGCGCCCGAGAGCTTCCTGATGTTCGAGTGTGGCGGCGTTTCGCTGGCGATCGCGTGGCACGCGGTTCAGCGCGTTCGCATGGTGCGCGCGGGTGAGCTGCGCGCGTTTGCGGATCACGAAGGCTGCGGAGTGGTGGAGCCGTTCGGCGCGCTCGACCTGGAGCCCGGTGCCGAGCATCCGGCGATCCTGATCGGACTGGGTCTGCGTCGCGCCTACCTGGCCGCCGAGCGATTGATCTGGCGCATGCCGGCGCAGCCCGACCCCGACATGCCCACGCCGCCGCGAGCCGAGCTGGGCCCTGCGCTGCTGACCGAAGAGGGTGCGCGCCACTGGCTGCTCGATCCGGTCGCGTTGCTTCGAGACGTTTCACTTCCCGAGATCGCGGGTGCGTGGCGGCCGATGGAGTCCGCGGACGAGCGCGTCACGTCCCGCATCTCGGAAACTTTCACCCCGGGCGAGCCACTCGTTGAACAGCCTGCCGAGCTGCTCGTGGAGCCGACGCCGGAGCCGGTTGTCGAGGCTCCGCCCGAGCCGAGCGCTCCGCCCGTGCTGCGCCTGCTCGAGCTGACCGCGGGCGATGTCGAACCGCTGCCGGCCAGTGAGGAATCTCTTCCCCTTGTCGAGATTCCGCTCGAAGTCGAGCCGGCGGCGCCGCCGGTCATGCCGGTCGTGCGCCCCCTTGCGCTGGTGGCCGAGGACTCGATCACCGCTCGCATCTTTCTGACGCGCCTGCTCGATCAGCTGGGCCTCGAAGTCCACGCGGTTTCGTCCCGGCGCGAGCTGCGACGTGTGATCGACGATCGTCGGTGGGCGGCGGTGTTCGTCGACATCGAACTGCCTGATGCCTCGGGACGCGAGGTCTTCGAAGGCGTCGGCGCCGGTGGTCGCGTCGGTGACGCTCCGGTGATCGCGCTGGTGCGCGATTCCGACGACCTGGTCGAAGCCCGTTCGGCAGGGGTGGTGCACGCCCTGCGCAAGCCATTCGAACGCGAGCATGTCGAACACCTCCTGATCACGCTCGGCTTCGTGCGAGCGGAGTCCTGAACCTCGGAGGTCGGCAATGCCCGTGACTCCGAACTCGCAGTGGCGTGACGCCTCGCGCCGGCCGGTGGTGCTGGTGATCGACGACGATCGCCGCGTCATCGACCTGCTGCAGATCGCGCTCGACACGCACGGGTTCAAGGTCATCTCGGCCTGCGACGGCGACGAAGGAATCCTGGTGGCGCAGCGCGAGCGCCCCGACCTGGTGGTGCTCGACGTGCGACTGCCCAAACGCAGCGGCCTCGAAGTGTGCGAAGCGCTGAGACGCGACCCCGAGGACCCGCAGCTCCCGATTCTCATGGTCTCGGCGCTGGCCGACGTGGATGCGCGCGTGCAGGGCCTGGCGCGCGGCGCCGACGACTACCTGGTCAAGCCATTCTCGCCGCGTGAGCTGGTCGCGCGACTGCAACGCCTGCTGGCGCGCGCCGATGAAGCTCGCGCCACACGGCGTCTAGGCCGCGAGGCCGAATTCGAGCTGAGGCGCGTGAGAGACGACGCCAAGCGCGGGCAGGTCGAGCTGCAGCGGGCACGCCGCACGCACGAGGGCACCCAGCGCATGCTGGAGCGCCTCGGTGCGAGCCGCGATCCCGAGCAGCTCGCGAAGGATTATTTGGCGCAGATCGACGCCGAGTTCGGGCTGGCGTCGAGTGCCATCGTCACGGTCGCCGCGGACGGTGTCGCGACGGTGCTGGCCGCGCGCGGTGTGCCCGCCACGGTGGCGCTCGAGCCGTTGTTCGATCGCGGCGGCGAACTGGGACCGCTGGTGCGGGGGCTCGGCCGCTTCGTGCGCGTCGACGAGTTCGCGCGCCACCCGGAACTGCGCACCGAAGCCGGTGTGCTCTCGACGCTCGGACTGGTGCGGGTCGCGCCGCTTCAAGCTCCGGGCTCGATCGGCTTCCTGTTGATCGGCGACCCCGAACGCGGGCCCGAGCTGTCGCGCGACGCGCTCGAACTGCTGACCGCCTGGAACGAAGCTTTCGCGGAACGGCTGGGACTCGCCGGCTCGGTGCTGGCGCAGACCGAGTCGTGGCTCGAGGTGGCGGGCGCATGGGCCGCGCGCGATCGCGACGGCACCGCCGATCTGCTGCGCGTCGAGGCTGCGGGCCGCGCGCGCGAGGCGTGCGATGCACTCTCGGTCACACCGCTCGACACCTGGTGCGTGGTGCGCGCGGTGCGCCTGGGCGCACTCGCCGATCCGACGGCACTGCTGGCGACGCTGCATTCGGCCGGCGAGAGTGCGGCGACCGCGCGGATCCTGAGGCTCATCGCACTGGTCGAACAGGCGCGCGAGGACTGGGTACCGGCCGAGCCGTGGAGCCCGCTCGCGCCGCTCGCGATCGTGCGCGCCGCGTGGGGGTGGGCGGAGCACTGCGAGCGCGAGGTGGGCCGTGATGCCGCATCCGCGGAACCGGGCGGCGATCGGGCCGCTGCGACCGTGATCGCGGCGATCGAATCGGTGCTCGCCGCGCGCGGGCTCGACCCCGAAACGCGTGAGGCGATCCGCGGTGCCTTCGCACCCGGCGGATCGCCCCGTCGCATTCCGGCCTGAACTACTTGGGCTGGCGCAGGCCCCCGAAGTCGACCTTCGGAAGCGCCTTCGCTTCTTCGGGCACCTCGTAGTAGGTCGCATCCTTGAAATTGAACATGCCCGCGAACAGGTTGGTCGGGAAGCGCTTCACCAGCACGTTGAACTTCTGCACTTCCTCGTTGTAACGCATGCGCGAGGTCGCGAGTCGGTTCTCGGTTCCGGCGAGTTCGTCCATGAGCTGGGCGAACTGTTCATTGCTGCGAAGCTGCGGGTAGTTCTCGACCACCACCAGCAGGCGTGAGAGCGCGGTGTCCATCGCGCGTCCGGCCTCGATGGTCTGCTGCGGGGACTGAGCGCCACCCAACCGCGCGCGCGCGTCGGCGATCGCGCCGAACACTTCCTGCTCCTGCGTCGCCACGCCCTTCACGGACTCGACCAGGTTGCCGATCAGGTCATTGCGGCGCTGCAGCTGGTTCTCGACTTCGGCGAACTTGCCCTTCACCGCCTGGTCGGCGCCGACGAGATTGTTGTAGTTGCCGACCACGCATCCGCCGATGCCGATCAATGCAATGGCGAGCACCACGATCGCGATGAGTCCACCACGCTTCATGGAATGCGCTCCTTTCGATCAGTGGCCGCGCGTCAGGCGCGGCTCACGGGGGTGTGATTCCGAATGTCCGGCCGCGCAGCATGCCCGCGCAGTCGGGTGAAGCTCAAACCAGGCGTCCGGCAGGCCGGGAGCGGCCGGTCCGGCGGGTGCGGTCACCACGATCCGCCGCCGCCACCTCCGCCGCTGGAACCGCCACCGAAACCACCGAAGCTGCCGCCACCACCGCCCGAACTACCACCGAAGCCGCCACCACTCCAGCCACCGCCCAAACCGCCGAGCCCGCCGGCTCCCCAGCCAGCCATGTCGAGCCACGAAGAGCGACGTCGGCGGCCGCCGGGGCCGCCCGAGTTGATGGAGCGCGACACCACGAACAGGATGAAGAGCACGAGCAGCGCGACGGCCATGCCCTTGGGCAGGCCTTCCTTGCGCTCGCGATACCGCAGCTCCTTGCCGTCCCACTCGAGCGTGACGCCCTTCTCGGCGGCGATGCGCACCGCGCACTGCAGCACGCCGTCGCGGATGCCGCTCTCGAAGTCGCCGTTGCGAAAGCTCGGCGCCATGTACTGCCGGAAGATGCGCGACTGGAGACCGTCGGGCAGCGTGCCCTCGAGCCCGTAGCCGGTCTCGAAGCGCACTTCGCGCTCGTCGAGGGCCACCAGCATGAGCAGGCCGTCGTCGCGTTCCTTGTCGCCGATGCCCCATTTCTCGAACACCTTGACCTTGTACTCGGTGGGCGAGACGGGTGCGGTGTTCTTGAGCGTCAGCACCGCGAACTGCGCGCCGGTCTTGGTGTGCACCTGGTCGAGGAACGCCTCGAGCTTGGCGCGCATGGGCTCGCTGACGACCCCCGCCACGTCGTTCATGTAGCCGACGTAGTCCGGAATCGGCGGCTCGGTCGACTGACCGAGCGCGGGCAGCGCAATGCAGAGCGCAATCGTGAGCAGCGCGGCGCAGGCGGCTCCCACCCGGCGCGCGCGGAGGCGCGTGCCGGTCATCCGACTTGGAGCGTGTCGATCGCGTTCACCAGTCGATCGATCTCGACGAGGAAGCGCCGGTAGACTTCCAGCAGCTCGGCGTCGGCGTATTCGCGATCGGAGAAGCGCAGCTGATAGGCACCGATCAGGCCGCGCGCGTCGAGCTGGTAGAGATCGGCGACGCGCTGCACCACTTCGGGCGTCTGCGCCGGCGGCGTCTCTTCGCGCAGCCGGATCAGGGTGCGGAACAAGGTGGCGAAGCTGCTTGCCACACCCGACAGCGTGGCCGCCAGCGCCTTGGGGCGCCCACGGTCCGCCAGGTAGCTGTGTCGCAGGCGCATGAGCTTGACGCGCAGCTCGTGCTCGCACTGCAGGCGCAAGTTGAGGATCGGGACTTCGATGCCCCGGATCACGTCCTGGCCCTCGATCAGCAGGTGCGCCTCGGCGATTTCCACCCACTCGATCGAGAACGCGTCGAGCGAACGGCGCATCTGAAGCTCGGACATGAACAACGACTCGATGCGCGGCGTCGCCTTGGAGTCGCGCGGCATCGCGTCGTGCACGCGATCGAGCAGCGTCAGATCGAGGCTGCGCGCGATCAGCAGCAGATTGACGCCCGAGCGCTTGGGGTCGAAGCCGGTGTGCAGCGCACTGCCGGTCAGGTAGCAGGCGAGGAACTCGTCGCCGAGCGAAGTGCGCACCGGGGCGAGCCACTGGCGCACGGCATCCACGATGGCGGGGCTGGGTTCGATTCGAGAACGGGTGTCGGTGGTCATGGCCTCGGGACGCTAGGGCCGCTTTGACGAGGGGTCAAGGACCGCGCGCCCGCATGCGGTTGCGCGTATCCGCCGGCTCCTCGCTCGAACCTCCGGCGCCGCTCATTACGGGCCGGCGCCTCGCGTGTTGCAGCGCGCCGCGGCGCTTGACCCGCCGCGATGCGGTGCCTAGCTTGTGCGTGAAACTCGCCTATATAGAGGGGGAAGCGTGCACGAGGTGCTGGTGATCGGCGGCGGCCCCGCGGGCCTGACCGCCGCGATGTTCTGCCGCATGCGCAAGATGTCGGTGCTGGTGCTGGACGCGGGGCGGCTCGGCGGGCAGCTGGTGTCGCTCTACGGCGACAAGCCGGTGCACGACTGGCCGGGCTACGCGCACATCATCGCCGGCGACCTGGCGCAGCACCTGATCGACCACGCGCGGGAGATCGGCGTCGAGATGACGGGGAACCGCAAGGTGCTCGACATGAAGCCGCTCGAGGGCGGCGGGTTCGAACTCGCCACCCACGATCCGACCACCAGTACCGATCACGCCTACTCGGCGCAGACCGTGATCGTGGCGATCGGCGGCGGCGCGTTCGAGCCACGCAAGCTGAAAGTGGCGGGCGAAGAGACGCTCGACGAGAGTGCCCTCACCTATCGCCTCGTCGACAAGGCGAGGGTCCCTGGCAAGCGCGTGGTGGTGATCGGAGGCGGCGACTCGGGGCTCGAGAGTGCTCAGACCGCGCACCAGGCGGGCGCCAAAGTGACGCTGGTGCAGGCGCTCGATCGCTTCACCGGCATGGAGACGAACATCGACCAGGTGAACCAGATGGAGATCCCGCGTCACTTCAACAGCCGCGTCAAAGCGCTCGAAGTCGAGGACGGCGTGCTGCGCGCAGTGATCATTCAGACCAAGGGCGCTCCCGAACCCGTAGGGCTCGAATGCGATTACCTGGTCGTCAACATCGGCGCCGCCGTCAACCTGGACGCGATCAAGCGCTGGGGCATCGCGACCGAGGGCAATCAGATCACCGTGAACCCGCACATGCACACCTCGCTCGAGGGCGTGTTCGCGTGCGGCGACATCGCGACCTTCGACGGCAAGTACAAGCTGCTACTCACCGCCTCGGGCGAGGGGTGCGTCGCGGCTCAATCCGCCTACGTGTACGTCCGCAAGCCGCAGCGCGTCACCATGGGCGAACTCTATACCTAGGGGCAACGTGAATCCCGTCATCAACGACTTCAGCATCCAGGTCGCGACCGTCAATGGCTCCGGCAGCCAGACGGCGAACTCGGTGCTGCTCCGCGCGATCTTTCAGATGGGGATCCCGGTCAGCGGCAAGAACCTGTTTCCGTCGAACATTGCCGGCCTTCCCACCTGGTTCACGATCCGCGTGAGTCGCGACGGCTACGTCGCGCGCCGCCGCACCAACGAAGTGCTGGTCGTGATGAATCCCGAGACCGCGCACGAAGACGTGGCCGCGATGGGGCCCGGTGCCGCGATCGTGGTGAACGAGCAGATCAAGATCCCCGAGGTGCCCGAGGACCGCTGCATCTATCGCGTGCCGATGGCCAAGCTCATGGAGCCGATCACGACCGACGTGAAGTTGCGGCGCCTGGTCGTGAACATGATCTACGTCGGCGTGCTCGCGGAGCTGATCGGCATCAGCGAGGCCGAGATTGAACGTGCGCTCGACGCGCAGCTCGGCAAGAAGCCCAAGGCGCTGGCCTTGAACCACCAGGCCGTGCGCGCCGGTTGGGAGTGGGCGCGCGCGCATCTGCAGAAGCGCGATCCCTATCGCCTCGAGCCCATGAAGGCGAACGAAGGCAAGATCCTGATCGACGGCAACACCGCGGGTGCGCTCGGCGCATTGTTCGGCGGTGTCACCGTGGTGACCTGGTATCCGATCACGCCGTCGTCGAGCTTGGTCGAAGCGTTGATCGGCTATCTCGAACGCTATCGCCGCGACCCCGACACCGGTCGCGCGACGTTCGGCGTGGTGCAGGCCGAGGACGAGATCGCCGCGATCGGCATGGTGCTCGGTGCCAGTTGGGCGGGTGCCCGCGCGATGACCTCCACTTCGGGCCCGGGCATCTCGCTCATGGCCGAGTTCGCGGGCTACGGCTACTACGCCGAGATTCCCGCCGTCATCTGGGACATCCAGCGCGTCGGGCCGAGCACCGGCCTGCCGACCCGCACCGCGCAAGCCGACTTGAGCTTCGTCTACGGGCTCTCGCACGGCGACACGCGCTTCCCCATTCTGCTGCCGGGCTCGGTGCGCGAGTGCTATGAGTTCGGCACCGCGGCGTTCGACGTGGCCGAGCGTCTGCAGACGCCCACGTTCGTGCTCTCCGATCTCGACCTCGGCATGAACAACTGGATGAGCGATCCGTTCGTGTATCCCGACAAGCCGTGGGATCGCGGCAAGGTGCTCGGCGACGACGAACTCGCGAAGCTCGCAAAGTTCGAGCGCTATCGCGACGTCGATGGCGATGGCATTCCGTACCGCACCGTGCCCGGCACACGCGACCCCAAGGGCACCTTCTTCACGCGCGGCTCGGGTCACGACGAAGCCGCTCGCTACACCGAGAGCCCCGAGGTGTACGCGCGCAACCTGGAGCGGCTGTCGAAGAAGTTCGAGACCGCGCGCATGGTGGTGCCGGCGCCGATCATCGAGAGCGAGAGCGGCTCGAAGGTCGGCATGATCGCCTACGGATCGACGCACTGGGCAGTCGTCGAGACGCGCGATCAGCTTGCCGCGCGGGGAATTCAGACCAGCTACCTGCGCGTGCGCGCGTTGCCCTTCCACCCGGATGTCGCCGCGTTCCTCGAGCGGCATGAGCGGGTGTACGTGCTCGAGCAGAATCGCGACGGGCAGATGGCAGATCTCTTGAGGCTCGAGCGGCCGGACCTCGCCGCGCGCATTCGCAGCGTGCGCTTCTTCACCGGCATGCCGGTGGATGCGCAATCGCTCACCGAGCAGGTGCTCGAACTGGAAGGCATCACGAGCCGCGCAACCGAAGGAGCCAGCGTATGACCGTGGTTGATTCGAACGCTCCGCAGGGCGCCGGCCGCAATCGTGTGGGACTCACCAAGGCCGACTACGACGGATCGAAGACCACGCTGTGCCCCGGCTGCGGGCACAACGCGATCACCGGCGGCATCATCCAGGCCGCGTTCGAGGCGAACCTCGAACCGTGGAAGGTGGCGAAGCTCTCGGGCATCGGTTGCTCGAGCAAGACGCCCGCGTACTTCCTGGGCCAGACGCACGGATTCAACGCCGTGCACGGCCGCATGCCGAGCATCGCCACCGGAACCTTCGTGGCCAATCGCGAGCTGCTGCTGATCGGCGTCTCGGGCGACGGCGATACCGCGAGCATCGGTCTGGGGCAGTTCTGCCACCTCGTACGCCGCAACGTGCCGGTGGTCTACATCATCGAGAACAACGGCGTGTACGGGCTCACGAAGGGTCAGTTCTCGGCGACCGCTGACATCGGCAGCACCATGAAGGGCGGCAAGCCCAACGATCTGATGCCGATCGATTGCTGCGCGATCGCGCTGGAACTCGGCTGCGGCTTCGTGGCGCGTTCGTTCTCGGGCGATCAGAAGCAGCTCCGCGCATTGCTCAAGGCCGCGTTCGCGCATCACGGCACCGCCGTGATCGACGTGATCAGCCCGTGCGTGACGTTCGCCGACCACGAAGGCTCGACCAAGTCGTACGCGTTCGTGAAGGAGCACGACTCGCCGCTCCACAGCATCGACTTCGTGCCGTTCTACGAAGACATCCACGTGGACTACGAGCCCGGCACCACGCGCGAAGTGAAGATGCCCGACGGCTCGCACATCGTGCTGCAGAAGCTCGGCGACGACTTCGACCCCACCGATCGCACCGCCGCGATGAACGTGCTGCAGCAGGCGAAGCGCGATCAGCGGCTCGTGACGGGGCTGCTGCACGTGGAGCCCGCGTTGCGCGCGTATGACGATGAACTCGGGCTCGTGCCGACGGCGCTCGCGAAGCTGCCGCTCGATGTGGTGCGCCCGCCCAAGCGCGTGCTCGAGGAAGTGATGGAGCAGCTGCGGACTGGGAAGGGGC